>NZ_JAYEFF010000002.1:0-257098 GCF_034651445.1 Cytobacillus sp. OWB-43
GAGTCACGGCTTGTAGCTTCATTTCCGCAGTAAATTTGGACAAAAAAACTGCACCTCCAATAGTTGTAGATAGTGTCTAACAATTGGGGTGCAGTTCACTTTGATGGGGTTCTACTCATTTATATATCTGCTGGATGCGGACCTTTTTCAGCTTCCATCTCTTTTGCCATTTTCCTTGCTTTTATAAATTGAACACCGCTTAATACAATGGTTTTCCCAACGGCGTATGTTGGTACAGCAAGTAACATGCCTAATATACCAGCTAAGTTTCCTGCTACCAATAAGATAATAATGATTGTTGCTGGATGGGTATTTAATGTTTTCCCTAAAATTAATGGTGAAATTAAATTACCTTCTAATTGTTGTGCGGCGACGATGACTATTATTGCTAAAATCGCCATCGTAGGTGATTCAAATAGCCCAACTATAACCGCCGGTGCACCACCAATAAATGGTCCAACATAAGGAATAATATTCGTTACTGAAATAATTAATGCCAAAACAATTGCGTATGGTAGGTCAATAATTAAGAAACCGATAAAAGACGCTGTCCCGACGAATAATGCGACCGTAATCTGACCTTGAATATAGGAAGAAAGAGTTTTACCTGTTTCTTTTAATGTATCAATTGCTTCAGCACGATAACTTTTGGGAACAAACTTCCCTAGTGCAGGTGGGAACTTCTCCCCGTCTTTTAACATAAAGAATAAAAGGAATGGTACAGTAATAATCGTAATGGCTATATTTGCAACTAATCCAACTAAATCGCTGAGACCATTCGTAATCCTTTGTGGAAGTTGATTAGCATAATCAACTAAATAACCCATTATTTCTTCTTGTGTTACATAATCTTGATTCATTAACCAGCGATAACCCTCAGATTGCGAGAAGTTGTTAAAGAACTGTTCTGTTTGTTTAACATAGGTAGGTAGTTCATTTAATAACCCTGCCAATTGGGCTGAAATTTTTGGTACAAAAATACTAACGACAAGCACCAGCAATCCAGCAACAATTGCAAATAGTAATATGATCGATAATATCTTAGGAATTTTTGCTTTTTCAATTAAATGCACAAATGGATTTAAAATGAAGAATAAGAACCCCGAGATAATAATAGGGAAGAACAACGTGGAAAAAAAGATTCCAATCGGTTCAAATAAAAAAGAAATTTTTGAAGCTACAAAAATGACGGATACAATAATTAGAATTTGAAGAGACCAGTACTGGAATTTCTTCTTGTTCACATTCTCACCTTTTCCCAAAAAATAAATTTTTCTCTATAGACTACATTTTCATTCGTAGTTCCCTTTTTCCAAAAAAGTAAAACCACTAGGATTTATTTGTATGTATTATTGTAATGCATTCCACCACAAAATGTCGCCTCATAAGGATATTTTCCGTGAATTTTTTTCGACAAATATTTCCTTTTGGTTATTTTAACCAACAGATATTTATATAATCAGCCATGTGTTAAGGAAATCCTTTTATCCATTCACACAACGACATGGCAACTAGATAGAAAATTTCACTTATATCCCCAAGTTAAAAAAAGGTATCTTAGGAGTCTCCCTAAAATACCTTTTTAAAGCATGATTATTCTTGGCCTTTTTGAATCCATTCAGCAACAGTTGCCGTACGTTTGGCTTGATGTTTAACTGCTGCTTCATTATCTTCAACGATTTTACCATCTTGTCCTTGAGTTGAACTTGCGCCGTAAGGATTTCCGCCACCAGCAAATATGCTTGGGTCAGTGAAGCCCGGTGCGGCAACAATCGCGCCCCAATGGAACATAGTTGTATAAAATGAAAGAAGGGTTGCTTCTTGACCTCCGTGAGGATTAGAAGCAGAGCTCATTGCACTCACTACTTTGTTCGCAAGTTTGCCTTGTGCCCAAAGGCCCCCAGCAGTATCAATAAAAGCTTGCACTTGTGAAGCAATGTTACCAAAACGAGTTGGGAAACTAAAAACAATCGCGTCTGCCCATTCAAGGTCAGCAAGTGTAACTTCTGGTACATCTTTCGTAGCATCAGCATTGGCACGCCATGCAGGATTGGAATCGATGGCTGCTTCAGGTGCTGTTTCAGGAATCTTTAACAACTTCACTTCAGCGCCGGCTTCTTTTGCCCCTTGTTCTGCCCACTGTGCCATTTGGTAGTTGGTACCTGTTGAACTATAATAAATGACTGCTAATTTAATACTCATTTGAATAGAATCCTCCTTGATATCTCACATACATCTATATTGTTTCTATTCCTTTCAGCTCTATACATTAAACTTATCTTAATGTTTTTAATGCACCGCTCCATGCTAGCACTTGATCAAGCATCATTTTCATATTTGCTTGGTGTAAGTCCTGAGGCTTAAATTCATTACCATTTACGAAATCAGTAAAAAGGGAAAGTGTTGGATGTGTGCGTACATCTGCGACTTGTAGCTCGCCTAAAATGCCACGTAGATGTTCTGCCGCACGGGCACCACCAGTAGATCCATAACTGACAATACCTGCTGCTTTATTCGCCCATTGATCGCGAGCAAAGTCGATCGCATTTTTCAAAGCACCACTAATACTATGGTTGTATTCCTGTACGATAAACACAAACCCATCCATACTATCTAATTTATCTCCCCATGCTGCAATACCAGGCTCTGTGCCATCTGTTGTACCAAGGAACGGAAGATGAAAGTCAGCAATATCAATAATTTCATAATTTGCATCCCCACGTGCATCAGCTATTTCTTTCACCCATTGACCTACTTGTGGACTTACACGACCTTCTCTTGTACTTCCTAAAATAATACCGATATTTAATTTTTCCATTTTCATTTCCTCCTTAGGATGTGGATTATTTTTATTGAATAATTTATTTAAAAAGCCCATATTGTTTCTCCCCATTTCTTAGATGCTGGCTTTAAACCATTTTGCTGCTTCTTCAACTTCTTTGAATGAAAGCTGATGTCCCATATGTTCCCAATGAAGATGAACATCGGCTCCCGCTTTTTCTAATAATCTCTTTAACTCTTCAGATTCTTCGGGTGAACAAATCGGATCATTTGTCCCTGCTCCAATGAACACCTTTTGTCCTGTTAAATCAGGCAATTCTATACCTCTTCTTGGTACCATTGGATGGTGTAAGATTGCTGCTTTCACAGCATCTTTATAATGGAACATCATACTTGCCGCAATATTAGCACCATTTGAATATCCTAAAGCGACGATATTATGGCGGTCAAAACCATATTTGTCAGCTGCTTCATCTAAAAATTGATAAAGCTCTTTCGTACGAAAGATTAAATCCTCCTCATCAAAGACCCCTTCTGCTAACCTTCTAAAAAAGCGCGGCATTCCATTTTCAAGCACATTACCTCGAACGCTTAGCACTGATGCACTTTCATCTATTTTGCCAGCTAACGGTAGAAGGTCTAGCTCATTTCCCCCTGTACCATGAAGTAATAATAGGGTTGGTTTTGATGTGTCACTACCCTTTTCAAAAATATGTTTCATGTAAATTCCCTCCATTATTTCGGTCGAACCATTGTAAATACTTCTCCTACTTTCGCATAATCATTTCCAGCCAAGCGACTGATTGCCCCTAAATTCTCAGCGTTGATTTTGCCCGCTTCATAAATTTCATTATCGAAATGGAAGTAGACAACTTTACCGATAAGAAGATCAGCATTCCCTTCAAGTTCAATATGATGAGCAAGCTGACATTCCATCCTCACTTTCGCTTTCACGATTCCTGGTACATTGACAACTGTACTTGAAATTGTCTCTAATCCACTGAGCTTTAATTCATCCACATTTGGTGAGACAGTAGCCGCTGTTTCATTAATTTGCGTAACATTCGACTCATCAACAATATGAACGACAAACTCCTTCGTATCACACACATTTTTAGCAGTATCTTTCATCTCACCCGCTCTTCTTGCTACTGAAACAGCAATCATCGGCGGATTAGAAGACACAATATTAAAGAAACTAAATGGTGCACCATTCATCACACCAGTGTTTGATTGTGAAGTGACGAAGGCAATCGGCCTCGGGATAATACTGCCGATCAATAATTTGTAATTCTCCCTCTCCGTTTGCGCGTTTGGATCAATACTTACCATTGCGTAACTCCTCCTTTTGCAATTACACTTCCCTCACATCAATCGGAATTAACCTTCTCTGTAATTGTCCACGGTATTTTTCATATTGCTCAGGAAGCATTAATTCTGTTCCCATCGTTTCCTGACTTTCATCATGAGCAAAACCTGGCGGATCAGTAGCAATTTCAAAAAGAATGTCGCCGTATTCTCTGAAGTAAATCGCATTAAAATAGTTTCTGTCTTGCACGGGTGTGACACCATAACCAAAGCTTTCAATATATTTCTTCCAATCTAATTGGTCAGCATCATCTGCTGCGCGCCATGCAATGTGGTGGACAGTTCCTACACCCATTCTTCCTTTTCCAGAGCTTGTTATCTTTACATCGACAATATTACCTATATCGCTTTTTGATTGATATCTGACGAATACTCCTTCTTCAGCCACTTTGGTTAAACCCATTGTTTCAATTAGCTCACCTGTTTTTCCACCATTGCTAGAATAAAGAACAGCCCCGGCGAAACCTTTAATCGCCACATCCGGAGTTATCCCATTAAATGTCCAAGTATTCTCGTCCCCAGCTTCTCTTTCAACAAGCTCTAAATGTAAGCCATGTGGATCATCGAAGCTTAGTACTTGTTCGCCAAAACGTACTTGTTTTTCAAAAGAAATGCCTTTACTCGTTAAGCGTTCCTCCCAAAATGGTAGGGCGCCAGATGGAACAGCATATGCAGTAATTCCCACTTGCCCATCACCAATGATGCCAGGGTACGCATCTGCCCATGGAAAGAAAGTAATAATTGTACCTGGTTTACCTCCCTCATCACCGAAATAAAGATGATACGTTCCTGGGTCATCAAAGTTAACTGTTTTTTTAACAAGACGTAAACCTAAAATACCAGCATAAAAATCAACATTTTCCTGTGGATGGCCGACAATAGCTGTAATGTGATGAATTCCCATCGTTTGTTTTTCCATTTTGAACATCCTTCCATGTCCCTAACCTTCAAGTATCTCGAAATTGAGATATTAGGTGTGAGTTAGTTTATTTTGTGTTATTTTATGAAGAATATGAATTAATAATTGTTGTTCTTCTTCAGTTGTTTGTTGAAATAAGGTTGAAATCTGTTCTAATAAGTATGGACTGATTAGATCCATTAATTCCTTCCCCGCATTTGTTATAGTTACAAAAACAACCCGGCGATCCTCTTTGCAATCACTTCTAGATAAATAGCCCTTTTCTTGCAAGCGGTCAATCACATAAGTCATACTGCCGCTCGTTAACCAAACGCTTTTACTAATTTGCTGGACCGATTGCCTCCCCTTTTGATGCAGCACTTGGAGTACGGAATACTCTGTAAAGGTGAGCTTATATTTGTGTAACCAGTCTTTCATCTGATCTTGCATGTATCTGTTGGTTTGCATTAAGCAAGCGAATGAATCTAATGTCTTCTTATGAACCATTTTCATCGCCTCACTTTTTATCTTTAATTTAATTATCTTGAATATGAGATAATAATATCTCGAATTCAAACTAATGTCAATCCCATTTTCAAATTTTTTTAAATTTCTAACCATAGTGTTCATTCTAGTGCACTTGCTCTTCTAATATAGGTAGAAAAAACTAAATAACTAAGTCGTTTTACTGCTTTTAGAATAGGTAGCATCGGTAGCATCCTTATCTTCTAGCAAAGTTTTCAATAGGTAAAGGACGTACTCATATTGCTGGTGCATCTTTTTCAAATGACTTTCTCGACATTTTAAGATCCGGTTTTTACCTTGTGAAAACAGAGACATTTTTCTTCACCCCGACTGGCCTAGACAACAAACATATTCCGTTTGAATAAAAAGAAATATTGCTAACTTCTATTAATACATACGATATAAACGATTCGCTGTCGATAGATAAATAGCAATAACTGCATTGTTTTTTTCCTATCCGCTTCTTCTCTTGATAATATATTGCCTATAACATGATACAAGAACCTCTATTCGTAGGGAATTAATGATATCGTCTTTGTTGCAATTGCATTTATGTAAGATTCATTATGATCAACTGCAATCATCGTCGGCTGATACACCTTAATCGTCTCAACTAATTGCTGAATGACAAATATGTCTAAGTAATTGGTGACTTCATCCCATATAAATAAATTATTTTCCCCTAATAAAGCATGAGCTAAAAATACTTTCTTCTGCTCGCCAGCACTCCAATGCTGACTAGATGTATCAGTGAAACTGTGTCTATCTATGCCTAACTGATACAGCAAATGCCAAAAAGCTTGTTTTTCTTCTTTTATAGTCAATTGTTGTAAATAAGAAGCATAATCTACATCTTGCTCATTTTTTTGATTTAAAATGGATATCTTTCGCGGTAAATGAATGCGATACTCCCCTACTGTCTCTAAATACTTTACCCCTAATATAAATTGGAGTAGTGTTGACTTCCCGACACCATTACTCCCTTCAATAAATAAGCGATCATTAGGATACATATCGATGGAAATTGGTTGGAATAAGGGGGTTCCGTCTCTTAATATCGAAAAATCACGGAAGTATAAAACTTGCTTTTCAGGTTGTTTCACAAGCATTTTCAATTGTGAGACCCTCTCCCGATTATCGATAAGTCCTTCTTTTTCAGAAACCATCGCTTCTGTGCGTTTTTTTATTGCCTTTGCCCTTTTCATTTGTTTCGCGGCTAAACGTCTTTCCGACGCATCCTTTGTGCTGTTTTCTCGCTTCATTCCCCATTGGTTTACCTTACCAGATACTTCATTTAACCGTTTGATTTCTGACTTTAACTTACTATTTCTAGATTCAGCAAGCTGATCCGCATGCTCTTTCTCTCTTCGCCACACATCCACATTTCCCTTAATTAAGGTGAGCGACTGCTTTTCAATTGCTAACACATAATCGACGAATTGGTTTAAAAAGGATTCATCATGACTAATTACAATAAACCCTTCTTTCATTCTCAAATAATTCCCAATCATGTTACGTCCCTCTTTATCAAGATTATTTGTCGGTTCATCAATTAAAGGAAAAGCATCCTCATTTAAGAATAGCTCTACAAGTAACACTCTCACTTGTTCCCCACCACTTAATTGATGGAACTTTCTTTGACTAATATGAGGTGGTAATCCGATGAGTGATAATTCATAATCAATTCTCCACCGGTCAACATTAGGGTTTTCTTTAAGCAATAACTCTAATACTGTTAAATTCTCCTCTTGTAGTGGAAAGGCAGGGAAATATTTAAATGTCAGTGGCGTTTGAATCGTCCCTCTATATTGAAGTTTATTTGTTAAAATGTTCATAAATGTCGTTTTTCCGCGACCATTACGCCCTAGCAGCGCAAGCTTCCAGTGCTCATCAATACTTACATTCACATCACTAAAAATCCTTTTATCCATTGAATGATACTGAAAAGACATATTTTTAATTAAAATCGAATGGGTCAATGAAATACCTCCTTTTGATTAACTTAACACAAGTTATCTGAATTTTGTTATATTTTATATTAATTTCCTCAAATTAGGAATATAAATAGAATGAATCAAGGACATGTTCTTTTCACAATCTATTGAATAAAAAAACCGATTGCCCCATAGAGACAACCGGTAAAAATATTAAACTACTTGGTGACTTTTCTTAAATTCCTCTTTAATAAAGAGAATACCTAATTCATGATGATCTGTTTTATAAAGTGCCCTTTGCACAAATCGGTTTTCATTATTGGTGTCAATGACTTCAAGTTTGCAATGAGCTGCATTTTTTTGCAATGCTTGATAAAATCCCTTTTCGTCATTCACTTGCAAACCATTCACTTTAAGAACAGTTTCTCCTACTTTTAATCCCATTTTGTCTGCTGGTGAATGAGGAACAACACCAATAATCATTAAACCATCATTCTTTTTAGCAAAGTAAAACGCCGCCTTTGCATCTACAGATCGTTGGCGATAATTTAACCACTCTCTCCCTACTATTGCTAGTACTGGTATCGCTAAGCTTACAATTGGATAAACAAATGCGCCACTGGCAATAATGAGCAGCAATGCACCAAAGAAGATTACTTTTTTTCCATAAGCTGCGACGGCTACAGCCGGAAATTTGCTTTGGATTTGTTGTTGAAAACCAATAGCGAAAGGAACAGCTACTAAAGCATAAGATTGATCTCCAATTGAAAATAATGGCCACCATGTTGAGTCCAAACTAATGGCGTCACCAGGTATTAGTAAAAACAGTGGTAAAAGCCACATTCTTTTTGCTTCATGCATACCCACAACCTGACCACGGCGACTCTTCATTAGTCTTGGAGACGTCCCTTTTGGACCATTGATGGTGATCATTATTCCTTCAGCAATCACAAGCAAGGCAATGATCATTGCGGCAGCTGGCAGTAGGTACTCTACGCCTTCCACTTGTGATGAGATGAAGGCAGGCAGTGGCCAGTTCTGTTCTAATGCAAAGAAGGTAAGAATAAAACCAATACTTACCGTATAAGCCGGTGTCGCCCATCTTGCTTTTGGAGTCAGCATCAAGATAATTGTTGCAACAGTTGCAAAAACAAGTAACTCAATAGGAACAGTTAAACCAGCTAGTACGGTAATAAGGGAAAGAGAAACACCAAGAATGAACCCTAAAGGCAATAATTGCTTCAGCTCAAAATAGGCATTTTCAGCACGGACTAAGAAATGCTGTCTTTCCCTGTTGACTCTTTGTATACCGTAATAAGCAGCTGCTAGAAATACTAAATAAAAGACCGGGTTTAGAAATAACCTTCCTAACCCCTTGAATAACTCTATTGCCCAAGCCTCAGCCAAGCTTCCCACCAACCTCTACCATTAATCTAATCTACTAATCTGACTATATTCTACCAAATATCCCTTTAAAAACATAGCCAACCCATTGTCTTCTTCCTACTTGTAAATACATTTTCTTATAATAGAAGTGATGACAAGGAATAGGTGTCCGATATTCAAAATATAGACAAATAGTGAGAGAAAATCTCTTTCCGCTAGAATTTACTTTCGTATGGGAGAAGGGTTTCTTCTATCGCGCAGTTTCCGAGCTGTTTCTCGTTTCTGTTTTTTAACTTGAAGACACGCTAACGCTATTACCTTTTTATATTTGAGTAATTCGCAATTCCCAAAAAGCGATGATTTTCGCTTTCGTTCATCCATCATATACAGGCACTTCTATATTTGCTACATTTCCCCTATTTTACCATTTATTCCGGAGCCTTTTCATCAACCTCACATTAAAAAGCCGAACAAACATTGAGTTTGTCCGGCTTTGATATATAGAGTAAACACTATTGGTTTGCCATAATACGCAAGCCTGTTTGTAATTGCATATCATTGTCCTGGTTATTTCTTTGCTTAATGACTTCTTTCTCAAGAGATTCGGCTGTTTTTTCATCAATTTGTCCGTTTGCTGTTAGTCCGGCCGCATGTTGAAACGCTCTAACTGCTGTTGCAGTTGCAGCACTATAATAGCCATCCTCTCGACCAGGTGCATAACCTAAGCTTTTTAATATGAATTGCGCATTCTTCACTTGATCATTATTCATGTCCGTTTTTAACGTTTTCTCCACTTGGATCGGGTGAGTCTCATACAGTTCAGATTGTTTTACTTCATAAGTAGGTGCGACACCTTTTTTATGAATCCAATTTCCGTCAGGTGTAAGCCATTTATATAAGGTCAATTTAATATTACTGCCATCCCCCATTGGAACAGGTTGTTGAACTGTTCCTTTACCAAATGTTTGTGTACCAATTAACGGATAATCACCTGCTTCTTTGAGGGCTGCTGCTAATATTTCTGAGGCAGATGCACTACCCTTATCAATAAGAACGCCGATAGGGTACGATTTCTTCTCTTCTAAAGGAGAGAAATTCATCATTCTTTCACCGTTTCTTTGTTCTATCTGCACATATGGTTTATCCTTCGTAACCAACTCTTCCAATATTTCGTCAACTACTTTTAATAGTCCACCAGGGTTATTTCGTACATCAATTAACAAACTGTCCATTCCCTGTTCTTCTAGGTCCTTGAGAGCAATCTTAAATTCCTTAGCTGTATCTGTTGCAAAAGAAGTAATCTCAACATAGCCAACTTTTTCATTGTCGTGCATTATAACTTCAGAATTGACTGTAATATGAGGTATTTCTGCCCGAACAATTTCTATTTCTAACGGGTTTTGCAAACCTTCTCTCATAATGGTCAATTTGACTTTTGTCCCTTTTTTTCCTTTTATCTTTAAGGTCGCTTGCAATAAATTAAAGCCTTCAACACTCTCATCATCAATCTTGATGATTTGGTCATTTGGTTTCAAACCAGCTTGCTCTGCTGGTGAATTTTTTACTGGAGATACAATAATGATCTTACCATCTACTAAACTAACCTCGGCTCCAATTCCTTCAAATGAAGAATCGAGTGTTTCACTAAATTGTTTTGCTGTACTTTCATCCATATAAACGGAATAATCATCATTTAACGTGGTAAGCATCCCTTGAATCGCGCCTTCTGTTAACTTATGTGCATCAACTTCTTCAACATAATTTTTGTAAATGAGCTGATAAGCCGCGTTCATTTTCTCCAAATCAGATGCAAGCTGTTGACTACCTCCCATTTCTTCTAGCTGTTTTGTTTGCGATATATTTAACTTTAATTGAAAGCCTGCATAGGAACCTATCGCGCCCACAAGTAATGATATGACCATTAATATGACTACTTTCTTTTTGCCCACTTAACCGCCGTCCCTTCTTTAAGCAACTGTGGCTCTTTCATCAATATATGAATGAATAGGACGAGTTATGATTGTGAAATTGTTTAACCATAAAGTTAGCCAAGAAAGCTCGATGTCATATCCTACCTGTTCTTAAAAAAGGCAACACAAGTCTTTAAATATCCAAAAAAGTGAAAAATGACTCTTTTTCACCTCGATCGAGGTATCAAAAGAGCCATTTTTATGCTAAAATTGTTTTATATATCGTACGATGGGTAAAAGAAAAAAGAGAAGCTTTAAAAGCTCCTCTCTTACAATGGTACAATTCCAACTGGGTTAATTGCGTTGGATTTCGATTGGTTCCAACCACCTTTATGCAATTCAAAGTGTAAATGTTGTCCTGTCGATTGTCCTGTATTACCCATTAAACCAATTTGTTGACCTTGTGAAACCGTTTGGCCATTACTAACAGATCTTGAGCCACTTCTCATATGTGCATAAACCGTTGTATACGTTTGTCCATTAATAGAATGTGCAATAAACACGACTTCACCATAGCTAGATGAATGGTAAGATTGAATGACCACACCATCAGCTGCGGCATAAATAGGCACTGTTCCTGCAGCTGCTAGATCAATTCCAGCATGGTATGAGCCCCATCTTTGTCCTAAACCTGAAGTTAATACACCTGCTGAAGGACGAATCCAATCTCCACTTGACGGAGGTGGTGTTTGTACTTGTTCTTGTCCACCACTAGATTCTGAAGAACTATCGGAACCACTGTTGCCGGAACTGCTAGTTGTACCTGCATTTTGTTTTGCTGATTTGGCTGCTTCAGCTGCTTTTTTTGCTTCCGCCTGTCTTGCGAGTTCGGCTTGTCTCGCTTCTTCAGCTTTTCGTGCTGCTTCAGCTTGACGATCTTTTTCTGCCTGTATTGCTTTTGCAACAGCTTTCTCTTGTGCAGCTAATAATTCTTTTTCTTCTTCACCACTTATTTTTTCAGCGTGATGATGGTCCTCTTCTTCTTTTAAGATTGTAATAAGATTAGCCTTCTCTTTTTTCTGGTTATCAAGATTTGCTTTCATTTTTTCTAATTCTTTACGCATACCTTCAAGCGAAGCTAAATCTTCTTTTACTTTTGCTTGTTTTTGTTCTAGTGATTTCTTATCTTCTTCTTGCTGTCTTACAATCTCTTGGTCAGCTTCAACAATTGTTGCTACTGCACCAACTCGTCCAATAAAATCACTGAAACTTTGTGCGCCAAGTAATACGTCTATGTAATTAACTGTTCCACCTGATTCTTGCATCGAACGTGCTCGGTCTTTTAAAAGTTCATTTCTTTGTTTAATACGTTCTTTTAAATCTTCTATTTCTTGTTCAAGCTTTTTAATTTCTGCTTTCTTTGCTTCAATTTCTTTGTTTTTCTCATCTATTTGCGCTTCTGCATCTGAGATTTCTTTCGTTAGTCTTTCTACAGCAGTCTTAGCATCCTCTTGTTCGCCTACTAATCTTTCAATCTCTTTTTGAGACTTATCAATCTGCGAATCAATATTAGATTGCTCTTTCTTAAGTTCTTCACTTTGACTTTCTAAATCGCCAAGCTTATCGGCAAAAGCATTCGTTGGCAATGTTGCCGTAACCGTTCCAACACTCATCATTGCGGCTAAAGATAATGTAACCATCTTTTTCTTCAATTTCATTTTCCCCTCTCGTATGTTTCTCCCCGTGGCAAATATGTATAAAGAGCTGAAGTCAGCATCTCATGCCAACTCAGCTCAAGCATCCTTATATTTTCAAAAACTTACGAACAGACATTAAACTTCCCCAAACGCCAATAATTGCGCCTAATAGTATGAGAATCGCACCTACTTGATAAACAAATGGTGTTACCTCTAACAGTTGAATAAAATGTCCTTGAAGTTTTGGCGATACGTAATCATAAAAGTAATAATAAGCTGTACCTACAGCGGCGACAGGAATAATCGAACCGAGTAACCCTAGCCATAACCCTTCTAAAAAGAATGGCCAGCGTATAAAGGAATTTGTTGCCCCAACTAATCTCATAATCTCAATTTCGTGACGTCTTGAAACGATAGTGATTTTAATCGTGTTTGAGATTAAGAACATAGCAGTAAATAATAAACCAACAATTAAAATAATGCCTATATTACGGCCAAAGTTAATGGTAGAAAATAAATTCTCAACCGTTCCTTGTCCATAATTCACGTTAGCAGTGAATTCCATTTCATCGATTTCCTCAGCTAATGGAATCGTATCATTTGGTGTTTTTGCTTGCACAACGTAAACATCATTTAATGGGTTGTCCTGTTGGAAAAGCTTAAACGCTTCTCCCTCTTCACCTAAGCTACTAATTAAACTATCTAGTTCTTCATCTTTCCCAGAGAATGTCACAGAATCAACTTTCGGCAGTGCAGCTATCTTCTCTTCTAATGCTGTGGCATCTTCTTCTGTTGCGGTTCGGTCAATATAAACTCGAATCTCAACATCACTTTCAATACTGCTAGCCATATGGTTAAGGTTCATCATAATGGCAAAGAATACACCAACAAGAATCAATGTAACCGTGACGGCACTTGCAGAAGCAAATGTCATCCAACCGTTACGACCTAAGCTTTTGAAACTTTCTCTTATATGCCTTAAAAAAGTATTAGATTTCATATCCGTAATCACCTCTTTGCTCATCACGGACAATTCTGCCACTCTCAATCGCAATGACACGATGCTTAATCGTATTAACGATCGTTTTGTTGTGGGTAGCCATGATAACCGTTGTACCTCTCGTGTTGATTTCCTCAAAGATATTCATGATTTCCCAAGATGTATCAGGGTCTAAGTTTCCTGTTGGTTCATCGGCAATAACCAACTTAGGCTGATTGACAATCGATCGTGCGATGGAAACACGCTGTTGCTCTCCACCTGAAAGCTCATCTGGAAACATGCGCACCTTATGCTTCAAACCAACTAAATCTAATGTATCCATTACTTTTTTCTTTATATTTTTCGGATTCTCTTCAATAACTTCAAGTGTATACGCTACATTTTCATATACATTCAACTTCGGTAGCAACTTAAAGTCCTGGAAGACAACTCCGATATTACGCCTAATGAGTGGAACTTTACTGTTCTTTAATGAACCCATATCTATTCCATTTAAAGTGATTGTACCGCTTGTTGGCTTTTCTTCTCGATACATCATTTTTATAAATGTAGATTTACCTGCACCACTTGGACCAACGATATAGACAAACTCACCTTGGTCGATCTTCACGTCAATGCCATTTGTTGCAGTAACACCATTTTTATATTTTTTATATACATTTTTCATTTCTAACATGTAGATCACCTTATATCCGGAGTTTATTTTTAGTAAAAATTGCGCAAGCCTAACCCAATTATTTTTTATAAAATAATCATCAGTTAAAGTGGGTTTCTTTTCCTTAGGCGGGGCAATTGCGGTGTGTGAATGATAAAGATGCATTTAATCGACATAAACTGACATCTTCTTCTAAAAACCATTGACTCGAGGGATCAAACAACATTTCTTACGTTTACTTCACCCATTATAACATCATATATTGTCAAAATAACGCATAAAATTATTACATTTTCTTTTCAACACAGTAATATTATAGGTAAATATGTCTACTTTTGAGGAATTATAATAGAATTATTTTCCAATATTAGATAATTAGACCTTTCTTTTGTCGCAATTTTCCGTTTAATATTATGTAAGCAGCTCTATTGTTGACTGGATATGCTAGTGACGTTTTTCACCCTAAGGTAATGTAACATTTGTCGATTTTTCTTTATTTTTCCCAAAGAAAAAACGCGCTGTGAGTGAGCGCGATTTTTCTCTTTTATTACTTTTTAGCTGCAAGCCATTCAGCAACTGTATTTGCTTCTTCTTCATTCAAGAGTCCGCCAGGCATTGCACCTTTACCGTTGATAATAATATCGTGAATTTCATCAGCAGAGTAGTTAGCACCGATTTTATCTAGCGCAGGTCCAGCGCCCCCTGAAAGATCGCCACCATGACAACTCATACAGTTATTGTCATACAGTTTTTGTGCATCTCCCGCATCTGCTGTTGACTCTTCACCACTCGTATTATCATCTGTTGCAGTGTCTTCACCTGCCTCATCATTGCCACCACATGCAGCGAGTGAAAAAACAAGAGCTGAGCCGAAAAGAATTGATAAAAGCTTTTTCTTCATTACATTTACCTCCCTTTATAGGAAAATTTACAGATTACAGTGAAATTATACCAATATTACGCCCGTTTAAAACCCTCTCCAAGTACCTCTGAAGCATCGCTAACAATGATAAAAGCAGATGGGTCAATTGATTGAACCAGTTGTTTCAATTTCGTGAACTCTGTCTGATCAACCACACACATTAAAACAGGACGTTCATGATCTGTATATCCACCGTATGCTGATAGTTTTGTCACACCTCTATCAATTTTATTCAAAATTCCATCACGAACTTCATCTTGACGGTTAGTAATAATAAGCGCCATTTTTTTCCTACCAAGGCCAACCTGAACTATATCAATGGTTTTACTCGTTACATATAGGCCAATTAATGCATATAAACCTTTTTCAATATCAAACACTACAGCAGCTGCTATCACAATCAATCCATCAATAAGTGCCACACATACACCGAGAGATAATCCCGTATATTTATGAATAATCTGAGCTGCTAAGTCAGTCCCACCTGTAGATGCCTTCCCGCGGAAAGTAATACCTAGACCCAAACCGACACCGATACAACCGAACAAAGAGGCAAGTAGCGGATCCATAGTCCAAGGCTCCAAGTCTTTTGTTAAGAAAACGACGAAAGGAAGGAATATGGTTCCTACTAATGTTTTAATACCGAATGATCCACCTAATAATATGACGCCAGCAATAAATAGGGGAATATTTAGTGCCCACTGCACATAAGCTGGCTCCCATCCTGTAATTGCCTTCAATATTGTACTAATCCCGCTTACTCCCCCTGAGGCCACTTCATTTGGTAGTAAGAATAAGTTAAAACTGATAGCGACAAGTGCCGATCCAATCAATACGAATACGTATTCAACTAGCTTTGAGTTCCCTGATCCTGTCTTTCGTTTCTTTTTATTTACTTTTTGAGTATTCATTTACGTAAAATGCCTCCTTAGTGCCAAGTCTTATATGATGTTCATTTGCTAAAGGACACGAGGCAATAAGAAATCGTCTCAATTACGAGTAAATGCACACAATTCAATCTTTTCATCACCTTTGTCTTTTCAGAGAGTGAGTATAGCATGGCTTTTATCCTATGTAAATGACATTCAACTACTGTGTTAAAGGGGTAAATAAACAAAGATATAAATTTTATTATGAGTTGTGGTGGATGGGATTATGCGGGAAGACTATACGTTCTCTATTTAGATTTATTTTAGGGATACATGTGGTGGGTGTAAGGAGAGGCTTACTTTAAAGGGAGCTGCTTGGTTTCAGCTAGTTGTATTTTTTGATTTTTTGTAGCCATGAATAGCCGGATAATTCTAATTCGTATAGAAACTCAATCCTTTTTCCATTGTGGAATCTTCTTGACTGGATGCGCTAATTGTTCGTCCTCAACATAGATGTGAAAACCTTTCAAGGGATACGGTAGCTGTGCTTCCACTTCTGATTTTCATTTTGAGTGACTTGCTATTTCTGTTTGTGAAGCTCTCAGCTTCGGTTCTCTTTCTGAGTGACTTGCTATTTCAGTTTGTGAAGCTCTCAGCTTCAGTTCTCTTTCTGAGTGACTTGCTATTCCTGTTTGCGAAGCTCTCAGCTTCAGTTCTCTTTCTGAGTGACTTACTATTCCTGTTTGCGAACCTCTCATTTTCGGTTTTCTTTCTGAGTGACTCACAATTCCAGTTTGTGAAGCTCTCATTTCCAATTTTCCTGCTGAGTGACTTACTAATCCAGTTTGCGAAGCTCTCAGCTTCAGTTCTCTTTCTGAGTGACTTACTAATCCAGTTTGTGAAGCTCTCATTTCCAATTTTCCTGCTGAGTGACTTACTAATCCAGTTTGCGAAGCTCTCATTTTCAGTTCTCTTTCTGAGTGACTTGCTATTCCTGTTTGCGAAGCTCTCATTTTCGGTTCTCTTGCTGAGTGACTTGCTATTCCTGTTTGTGAAGCTCTCAGCTTCGGTTTTATTTCTGAGTGACTCACAGTTCCAGGTTGTGAAGCTCTCATTTTCGGTTTTCTTTCTGAGTGACTTACTATTCCTGTTTGTGAAGTCCTCATTTTCGGTTCTCTTTCTGAGTGACTCACAATTCCAGTTTGTGAAGCTCTCATTTCCAATTTTCCTGCTGAGTGACTAACTAATCCAGTTTGTGAAGCTCTCATTTCCAATTTTCCTGCTAAGTGACTTACTAATCCAGTTTGCGAAGCTCTCCTTTTCGGTTTTCTTTCTGAGTGACTTGCTATTTCAGTTTGCGAAGCTCTCCTTTTCGGTTTTCTTTCTGAGTGACTCACTAATCCAGTTTGCGAAGCTCTCCTTTTCGGTTTTCTTTCTGAGTGACTCACTAATCCAGTTTGCGAAGCTCTCATATTCGGTTCTCTTTCTGAGCGACTTGCTAATTCAGGTTGTGAAGCTCTCAGCTTCGGTTCTCTTTCTGAGTGACTCACTAATCCAATTTGCGAAGCCCTCATTTCCATTTTTCCTGCTGAGTGACTCACAATTCCAATTTGCGAAGCTCTCTTTCCCAATTTTCCTGCTGAGCGGCTCACTAATCCACTTTACAAAGCTCTCATTCTCATTCCCCTTCTTCTTTCCAAGTGACTCACAAACCCCGCTTCACATAGCGTTCATCCCCCCTCACTTCTGCCCCACTTACCAAACCTCGTTTCCAACATAAAACTATCACCAATATAAGAAAAGCAACGTCCTCCATTGCGGACGCTGCTTTCCTTCTTATTCACCTAAGCTCAATTTAGAGCGTAGGTAAGCGTTGATGAAGATGTCTAGGTCTCCGTCCATGACGCCTTGTACATTGCCTGATTCGGTGTTTGTACGGTGGTCTTTGACCATAGAGTATGGGTGGAAGACGTAGGAACGAATTTGGCTTCCCCAACCAATTTCTTTTTGTTCTCCACGGATCTCTAGTAATTCTTGCTCTTGTTCTTCGATTTTCTTTTGGTAAAGTTTCGCTTTCAACATTTTCATTGCTTGTTCGCGGTTTTTAATTTGGGAACGTTCTGACTGGCATGTAACAACGACATTTGTCGGTAAGTGCGTAATCCTTACCGCTGAATCCGTTGTATTGATATGCTGTCCACCTGCTCCACTGGCACGGTACGTATCAATTTTCAAATCCTCTGTCCGGATATCAATTTCAATTTCATCGTTGAATTCTGGCATTACTTCACAAGATACGAAGGAAGTATGGCGACGGCCAGAAGAATCAAATGGCGAAATACGTACGAGTCGATGAACGCCTTTCTCCGCTTTTAAATAGCCGTATGCATTATGTCCTTTAATAGACAATGTTACGCTCTTAATTCCCGCTTCGTCACCTGGCAGGTAATCTAATGTTTCTACTTTAAATCCTTTTTTCTCTGCCCAACGAGTGTACATACGTAATAACATCGAACCCCAGTCCTGAGACTCTGTACCACCAGCACCTGGATGAAGTTCTAAAATCGCGTTATTTTTATCGTATTCTTCACTTAAAAGCAATTGCAGCTCAAAATCAGCTAAACGCTTAGATAAAGCGACGATCTCCGTTTCAAGCTCTTCTTGTAGCTCTGCATCTGCTTCTTCTTTTACTAATTCATATGTTAATTCGAGATTCTCGAACGTCTCATTTAAATCATTGAACTCATTGACTTGTTCTTTTAATGCATTGGACTCATTGATCACTACTTGTGCGGCTTGTTGATCATCCCAAAAACTAGGATGAAGCATCTCGTTATCAAGTTCTGCAATACGTGCCTCTTTGTTTTCTAAGTCAAAGAGACCCCCTAAAGTCCGCTAAAATTTTAGCTGTTTTCTCTAACTCATGACGAATCTCTGCTAATTCCATCTTGGTCACCTCTACACATATTTTTAACCTTTATATTATATAACTTCTCCCGGCAAAGTGAAACACTTCGTGTAAAAAGCCGGCAGCGACCCTTATAAACAGGTTTTTGCCGGCTCTTATTCAGATATTGTTAACCTTTTGCACCACAGCAGTTTTTATATTTTTTTCCACTGCCGCAAATACATGGATCATTACGACCAACATCCATTTGTTTGACAACAGGCTTTTTCTTCTTCTGTTTACCGTCTTCACTTTCTTTCGGGTTGACAGCTTGGCCTTTTGCTACTTCTTGACGTTGAAGATTGTCACGAATTTCTGCTTTCATCACATATTTCGCTACATCTTCTTCAATAGCAGCAATCATCATTTCAAACATGTGGAATCCTTCTTTTTGATATTCGCGCAGTGGATCAATTTGTCCATACGCACGCAGGTGAATCCCTTGACGAAGTTGATCCATGGCATCAATATGATCAATCCATTTTGTATCAACAGCACGAAGCATAATTACTTTTTCGAATTCGCGCATTTGTTCACTTTGCATTTTTTCTTCTTTTTCATTATAGAAGGCAATGATTTTATCCCAAATATGATCGATTACTTCATCCGCTTCTTTTCTGCGAATATCTTCCACCGTAACCGTTCCTTCTGGAAGAAGATTTCCTTTAACGTAATCAATTAATCCTTCATAGTTCCATTCATCGTCACCATCTTCTTCTGTTTGTGAAGCAAAAGCGTGGACGTTCCGTGTTAAGACGCTATGAACCATACGCTCGACAATTTCTCTTAAGTTCTCTGAATCAAGCACTTCATTTCTTTGTGTATAAATAATCTCACGTTGCTGACGCAAAACATCATCATATGAAAGCAATTGTTTACGTGCGTCGAAGTTATTTCCTTCTACACGTTTTTGGGCGGATTCAACTGCACGTGAAACCATTTTACTTTGAATCGGTTGCGAATCATCCATGCCGAGCTTCGACATCATGTTTTTCATATTATCCGAGCCAAAACGACGCATTAATTCATCTTCCATTGATAAATAGAACTGGGTGACACCAGGATCACCTTGACGACCAGAACGACCACGGAGCTGGTTATCAATTCGACGACTTTCATGTCGCTCTGTACCGATAACAGCTAAGCCGCCAACTTCTTTGACACCTTCACCAAGTTTGATATCAGTACCACGACCAGCCATATTTGTAGCAATCGTAACGGCGCCAGACTTACCAGCATCTAAAATAATATCTGCTTCACGACCATGGTTTTTCGCATTCAAGACATTATGCGGAATCCCTTTTTTCGTTAAGTATTTTGAGATAATTTCAGACGTTTCAATGGCAACTGTACCAACAAGGACTGGTTGCCCATTTTTATGGCGTTCTGCTATGTCTTCCACTAAAGCACGATATTTTCCATCCACCGTTGCATAAATTAAATCAGAACGATCATCACGTGCAACAGGACGGTTTGTCGGAATTGCAATGACATTCATATTGTAAATGTTACGGAATTCCTCTTCTTCTGTTTTTGCTGTACCTGTCATACCTGATAATTTCTCATACATACGGAAGTAGTTCTGGAATGTAATGGAAGCAAGGGTCATACTTTCATTCTGAATTTCTAAGCCTTCCTTCGCTTCAATTGATTGGTGAAGACCATCACTATAACGACGACCTTTCATGAGACGGCCAGTGAATTGGTCGACAATCACAATTTCGCCTTCTTGTACAACGTAGTCCACATCTTTATGCATACTTGTGTGTGCCTTTAGCGCTTGCGTAATATGGTGATTCAAAGAAACATGAGAAACATCAAACAAATTTTCAATGCCAAAAGCTTTCTCGGCCTTTGTCATCCCTTCTTCCGTTAATTGCACACCTTTTGTTTTTTCATCGTAAGTGAAGTCTTCCTCTACCTTTAAGCGGCTAACAAAGGCATTCGCTTGTAAATAAAGTTTCGTTGATTTTTGTGCGGATCCAGAAATAATTAATGGTGTACGCGCTTCATCAATTAAAATCGAGTCAACCTCATCAATAACTGCAAAATTTAACGGCCGTTGCACTTTTTGCTCTTTATAAAGCACCATATTGTCTCGTAAATAATCAAAACCTAATTCATTGTTTGTACTATAAGTAATATCAGCTGCATAGGCTGCTTGTTTTTCCTCTTTAGACATACCATTTAAGTTCAAACCAACAGTTAGTCCAAGGAAATCATATAGTTGTCCCATTTCAGTAGCATCACGAGTCACTAAGTATTCATTGACTGTTACAACATGTACACCTTTTCCTGAAATCGCATTTAAATAAACCGGCATCGTCGAAGTTAAAGTTTTACCTTCACCGGTTTTCATTTCAGATATGTTGCCATCATGAAGTGCTGCCCCACCCATTAACTGTACGGGATACGGGTATAAGCCAAACACACGTCTTGACGCTTCTCTTACCACAGCAAATGCTTCTACTAGTAAATCCTCAAGCGATTCACCTTTTTGATGACGCTCTTTGAACTCACCCGTTTTCGCTTTTAAGTGTTCATCACTCAGCGCTTCCATCTTCGAAGCTAATGCTTCTATTTGTTCCGCCGTTTTCGTTAGGCGTTTTAATTCACGTTTATTCACATCAAAAACCTTATTTAAAATCCCAAGCATACAAACGCTCCTTTATCTATTGGAGATGTCTATTTAATGTGTCATCCTGAAACAATGATATATGGTATTAATGATACCACTTCGCATGGGTAGAGACAACTTTTGTCAGGTGTGACGGTGTAATTTTTGTCATATAGGGCGGCGAAATAATAAAGAAAGAAGCTAGATTCATTACTAGCTTCTCTCCCATTTAAATATCTTGCTTTGTTTTATTAAAAATATCGTCAATAAATGCAGCTACTTGGCTCTGAATATCCCTATAGTAAGTGGATACGCGGCCAGCTGTTAGCCCGTATTTTTCCCCAAGCTCTTTTTGTGTCATACTTGATTCGACACCTGACTGTTCATAAACAAAATAACGTAGGGCAGCAATATAATTTTCTGCTTTTTGAATACGTTTATTCGTTTGTTTAATGTATTCTACCCACACACCTACACCGAAATTAATGACCCATTGCGGTTCTCCCGCTGCAGTCATATCTTTTTCAAATTGCTCTGCCACTTGTTTAGCCCCTTCGGTTGGCCATTCATAAGCATCCATATCTACACTTGCTGCTGCCTCTGGAAGGCGATGCATGAGCTCCAAGAAATGATCTTCGAGATATTGGATAGCATGATTATTTCCGATTGCTGCAAAATCATCTTTTAGATAACCTTCATAATCTGCTGCTTTTCCTTCTGATACTTCGAATAAGCAAGGGAAAGCGGTATATTTGTCCTCATATGGGAATAATACACCGAAAGCAAACCAACCTTCAGAAAAATCATTCATTGCTTCATCTAATACGACTGTATACGATTCATTTGTCAGTGTATCAACAAAATGTAGGTCTCTATCATCAAGTCCAATCACTTTCCCAGCTACCGGGATCGCCACTTTCCAAGATTGTAGAATTTCTTGTAATCTTGGTCTTAAGACAGCTGATTCTTTATGTTCAATAAACTTATGAAGAATCGTTTCACCGTCTTCAACCGTTTTAAATGGAATATACCAGAAAGGCATCATAAATTCGAAAAATTCCGCGTCATCTTTATCGGTATCTTCCAGTTTTTCCATTAGTTGTTGATACTCACTTCTAATGGCGTTACCATATCTTTGATACGCAAAAATACGTAATTCTTTTTGTAACTCGCTCACTTCATTATCAATGAGTTCTGTAATAGTAATTGTTTCCTTTTTCGCACAGCATTTTTTGTATTTTTTTCCACTGCCACAAGGACAAGGGTCATTTCGATTAATTTTCACAGCTGTTTGCATATTTCATTCTCCTCTCATCACCTAGGAACAGCTTGTTCTATTATATATGATTAGTTATCTACTTTCGTTGATCGCGGATATACCAACTCAACTAAAAGCCGACTCACAATAAGTGCCCCCGGCTAACCTACAAAATTATCGCTATTCTATACTAACATTAATCTAGGGCTAAGGTCATTTAATAGAAAATTATAAAAGATGGAATGATTCAGTATAATTCAACTGATAGAGTAAAGGATATCTTCTAAAGAGTAGGGGTAATGAACATAAACAGCATTTAGATTGTCAATAATCGTCTCAACAGGTATGATGAGGGAAATAACAGACAACAATCGGAAAGGAAGAGGAAGATGAAGAAATTCTTTAAACGTGTTGGGTTTGTCCTAACCTTCTGGAGATTCATTCCTTTTTTCTTTGAATACTTAGCAGCTAAAGATATTCCTTTATGGAAGAAACTACTTCCTGTAGGCGTATCGATTGCCTATATTCTCATTCCAATAGATCTCATTCCAGACTTTCTTTATATCATCGGTATCACAGATGATGTACTCTTCACAACCTTTATTCTCCAAAGTATGGTTAAATATGCACCGGACCGGTTGAAACTGAAGTACTCGAAGCTCTTGGATGACAACCAGAAACTCGTGAAGAAATAAATGCTTATATGTGGATTGCCCTCTGTTCTTGTTGAGGGCTTTTTGCGTTTAATTAAGACAATGAATCAATGTAAGCTATTGAAGCAAAAATCTTGTTTACTCAAGGCTGTCGGTAAGAAGTGAAGTCGAAGTGACTTTTGAAAGAATATTCCTTTCGTAATCTCCTATGAAGGGGAATCTAAAGAAACTTATGCCTGTTGATTTTCCCAGGCAGATAAAGGCTATGGTAGAGGGTACTTATTAACACTATTTTCGGATTATCTAAAGTATGAAGTTAAGAGAGAGCTTAAATGCTTCTCTTTTTTTTACGAAATAGAAGGTGTAAATCTGTTTTAGTAGAAATATAGAAATAAAGTTTGATACAAGGTATACAAATAAATATTCTGTGGTAAAAAAATGAGACGATGAGGTGCTAAAAATGATTGTAGCAGTAAACCCTTATGTAGTAACAAACGGAAATGGAAAAGAAGCAGTGCAATTTTATGTTGATGTCTTTAACGCAGAGCTTATTTCGTTGCAAACATTTGGAGAGATGCCAGAGGATCCGGATCACCCACTTCCAAGTGAAGCACAGGACCGTGTATTGAATGCTCAATTTAAAGTAGGCAATACCACTATGATGCTTTCCGATAATTTTCCTGGAGCTCCTTATACGATTGGAAATCAAGTAACCATTGCCATTCAAATCGATTCAGTGGATTCATCAAAACAAATATTTGAGAAATTGTCTAAAGAGGGGAAAGTTACAATGCCTCTACAAGAAACGTTTTGGAGCCCATCATATGGACAAGTAACTGATAAATATGGAGTAGAGTGGCAAGTTTCAGCTCTTCCGCAAGACTAATGTAAATCAGCCCTTTCTTCTACTTTAGAAGGGGCTTTTGTTTATTCAGCTTTTTGATCATGTATCCTAAAATAAGCGATATTTAGCAAAGGTTGTGAGCTATACAACAAACGTCGAAATTTTACTGTGGGGGCACAAATAAAAGAAGCACCAGAAAAAATCGATTCGGCAAATGAATAATTCCCGGTGGCCCCTACAAAACTTAAAAAAGCGCAATCTCCTACCTGGAATTGCGCATACCTGTTATAAAACTACTGGTTCTCTTCTATTATTACTTACCTTCATATCTGCTAAAAGATTTTCTACCAAATTAACATCTCTCACTCTTTCCCCACTCTTATCAAATACCAAGACATCTTCTTTTGAAAATGCGATTAGGGATTCTTTAGTAGGTGTTTGCCAAGTGGACTCACCTTTTACAAAAACTTTCCCCCAATCCGTTGTAAGACAATAGATAGATTCTCCACCTAAATGTTCAGTAGAAACAACGGCACCTGTTAATACATAATCAGCATTCACATTAAGGTCATCTTCCTTCATACTCATATTTTCTGGTCGGATACCGATGGAATAATCACCATAAGACAATATATTTGTGGGGGGTGAGCCGATAAATTGTGCTACGAATAGATTGGCTGGATTTGTATAGATCTCCTTCGGTGTCCCTTTTTGCATGATATGACCATTGTTCATAATAATGATATATGACCCCATTGACATCGCTTCAATTTGGTCATGTGTGACATAAAGAAAGGTAGTTTGTAATTCTTTTTGTAATTCAATAAGTTCTTGTCTCATTTGATTCCTCAGTTTTGCATCCAAGTTGGACAAAGGCTCGTCCATTAGAAACGCGTGCGGCCTTTTAACAATAGCCCTCGCTAACGCCACCCTTTGCCTTTGCCCCCCTGATAACTCACCTGGACGCTTATTAGCGTGTTCTGTTAACTCCACCATCTCAATCACTTTATTTACCATGATCAGACGTTTGTTTTTCTCTATTTTTTTTATTTTTAATCCGTATTCAATGTTCTTAAATACTGTCATATGCGGATACAATGCATAATTTTGAAAAACCATGCCGATATCACGGTCTTTAGGCTCGCTATAGGTAATATCTTGGTCATTAATAAAAATAGACCCACTTGTCGGTTCTTCTAAACCAGCAATCATACGCAATAGCGTTGACTTACCGCATCCTGAAGGACCTAGTAAAATGGCAAAGGATCCATCTGGTATATCAACATCGATTCCTTTTAGTATTTCTTTTTGACCGAAAGATTTCTTCATTTGTTCAACTTTGATACTCCCCATAATTTACGCCTCCAGCTTATTTATTTGATGCCAAATCGAACAAAAGAGTCAACGATATGTTTTTGTAAAAATAAGTAGATAAGTAATATCGGTATACATGAGATAGTTGTAGCTGCCATCAGTGATCCCCACATATTCACATCCGAATTGACAAAAGACTTCAATCCAATTTGAATGGGTGCATTCTCCATTTCTTTCGTCACTAACATTGGCCATAAATACTCATTCCAAGCATTAATAAAAAGAATAATGCCCAATGAAATGACGGTCGAACGAATATTTGGAAGGATAATTCTTAATAAAATACCGAGGTCAGACTCTCCATCTAACCTTGCCGCATCAATTAGTGCAGTAGGAAATGACTTAAAACTTTGATAGATTGATAAAATAGCAAAGGTTGATGCAGCGAATGGTAAGACAATACCTAATGGATTTTCATTTAAGCCCATTTGATTAATCAACACATAGTTTGGAATCATTACCGCTTGAAAAGGAATCAGCCAAGTTAAGCTAAGTAATGTAAAAATTAAAAGTTTCCCTTTAAAACTCCATCGGACTAATGCATACCCCGCTAATAAACTGGTTGACAACTGCAAAATCGTCATTAAAGTAGCAACTACAAATGAGTTAAATAACATTTGTATGATAGGCATTTCTGCGAATGCATATAGATAATTTTGCCATGTTGGTGCCTGTGGTATAAAAGAACTTGTGAAAATTTCAGATTCATTTTTAAATGAAGAGATAATCATCCAATATAGTGGGAAAATAGCGATGATACTCATCATTATTAATAGAAAATGCTGAAGTACCGTTACTGATTTTATCCGTTTCATCACTTTTACTCCCTTAATTATCATAGAATGCAAATTTTTTCGTTAACACATTTAAACCGATAGCAATGATCGCAAATACAATAAAAAATAACGTCGCGGCTGCTGAACTTAATCCTGCATTTAAGTTACTGAATCCATATTTATACATCTCATAATAAATATTCGTTGACGTACCGAACGGACCGCCTGCTGTTAAAATATCAATATAAGCGAAGGTAAATTGACTAGAAAATAGAATACTCATTGTGAGCATAAACAATATTGTTGGTGACAATAAAGGAATAGTGATCGTCATTAATTGCTTCCATTTCGTCGCACCATCTAAAGCTGCTGCTTCGAAATAATCTCTGTTAATATTGGTCAATGCTGCAGAGAAAATAATCGTACTAAATCCAATCAAGCCCCATCCTGTCATCAAAAGAATGAGCCATTTCGCATAGACTGGATCAGTAAAGAAAGAGATGTTTGCATCGGTGATTCCAAGTTTTTGTAATGTAATATTGACTAATCCATTGGCAGGATGAAAGAGCCATCTCCAGATTGCCCCTACAGTTACTGGTGCCAATATCATTGGGATGAAAAACATTGCCCGATACACATTTTTCACTCTGCCATTTAACCCATTTGTTGCTACAGCTAAAAGCATTGGAATGATGATAGAGAAAGGTAGTATACCCACTGTATAAAAAACTGTATTTTCGATAGATTGAACGAAGTCCTTAGTTTGGAACAAGCGAATAAAATTATCTAACCCTACTGCAATAGGTTCTGTGCCTGGGACCATACTCCACTTTTGAAAGGCTAAAACAAAAGTAGATAGTAACGGTTTATACATCCAAACCCCTAATAAAAGAATTGCAGGTAGTAAAAATAAATAAGGTTTCCATTTTATAAGTGAACGAGCAACACGTCTGTTTTTCTGCCCGTTCACTTTTTTTCCTTGCTCTGATACGATTATGCTTTTTACCTCACTCATAAGATTCCCTTCTCTCATGAACACCTATTGTATTAATTGGTTAATTTCTTCTTCTGCTACTTTTAAAGTTTTTTCTACATCTGCATCCGTTGAAACCGATTGAACAATCGCATCTCTAAATATATTGGACATTTCAGTTGCATATTCCGCTGGCCAAATTACTGCTGGTTGGATGTTTTTCAATTGCTCCAAGTTGATTTTATATAATGGATTTTCGTCAATAAATCCTTTTAAATAATTGGGATCATCAGCTAACTCTGTTCTGAGCGGTAAATAGCCTACCTCAGAAGTTATAATTGTATAGCCTTCATTACCAGTAACATATTTAATAAACTCCCACACCGCTGCCTTTTTCACATCATTATCTGGTCTAACAGCTAAAACACTTCCAGAGTTCACTGGTACAGACGGATTGTTTCCGAATGATGGTAAACCAGCGCCGTAAAGTTCCCAGCCACCTGCTTCGGAAGCATTTTTAAATCCGCTATGCAATGCAGTAGAAGTAATGTACATTCCTAGATTACCAGCCATAAATTGCTCGGGTAACTCCGTATCACTCCCAACTGCATGGGCACCGTTTTGATAGAGATCCTTCCACATTTCAATCGCTTCAATACTTTCTTGATTTGCGAATTGCGCTTCCTTACGATCATCAGAAAGTACTTTGCCTCCATTACTTAATATCACACCTTCAGTTGTCCAACCATTATCCGGTGCTAACGCAAAGCCATCTTTGCCTGTCGCTTCATTTATTTTAAGTGAATATTCCTTAACCTCTTCCCACGTTTGTGGTGGCTTTGTTGGATCTAAGCCTGCTTCTTCGAATAATTTTCCATTCATAAAAACAATCGGTGTGCTAAATGTAAATGCCAACCCATATGTCTTTCCATCAATTTTCCCTAAACTCAATGCATTATCTGAAATGCCATTGAAATGATTGTTTAATTCTTCTGCTGGAAACACATCTTCATAAGCTTGGAATCCGAGAGTTTCTCTTGAATTATCTAATGTTGAAAAAGTATGTTGAACAATATCAACCGCTTTTCCAGCCGCAATATCTGCCTTAAACTGTTGATAAGAGGCATCAGCAACCCCTTCAACAATGACACCCTTTTCTTTTCCAATTGTGTCATTGAACTCATTAATTAGATGTTCCATACCCTCTTTCATTGTTGGAGCAGCTAAACTATAAGAATAAAAAGTTATCTTTGTAGGATTCTCTGGGTCTAATTCTCCCATTTCCTGTGAGACGGTTGAAGCGTCAGAAGAGCTACAACCACTTAACACTGAAGCGATACCTAACAATAGAATGAGCATAATAAAGAGCCTCTTACTTTTTAATTTAACCATTTACCTCTCCCCCTTCACTTAAGAATGCTGAAGCATCTGCTTCAATTCTACTGATAAAAATGTATCAAACTTATCTGGGTACCTAACTTGTTCTACACTTGCACCATTTTCGCCTAATGTACATATGCTATAGCCCGTACGATTATTAAACGAAGCTAATTCTTGACCAATTTCCATACTAAAAGAAGTTCCTCCCGCAGTAGATAATAGAATATTTTCATAGGTAGTTACTTTATTCTGATGAGTATGACCACTAAGAACTAGTTTGACATCGGTATTTTTTATAATAGCCAATACCTCTGCTGAATTCGATAAGCTATGGCCATCGACCACATGTCCAGCTTCCAATGGATGATGGACAACAACAATCGAACCATTAGGGGCAGGCTGAGCTAATGTCTCCTTTAACCATTGGAGTTGTTCCTCACTCACTACACCTTTTCCACTATGATCATAGCTAGAATCTAGTACGATTAGGCGATAGCCTTGAATAATTGCTTCGTAAAATAAGTCCCGCTTCTCTCCTTTTACGTTGCCTATACCTTCCCAGTAAGCTTCTGTCACATCATGATTCCCTAAAGCTAAATAATAAGGAATATCTATGATATGATCTTCTAGTAATTTAGCTAAGAAAGCATAATCTTCAACTGTCCCTTCGTGAACAAGGTCCCCACTAATTAAAATGAAATCTGGCGCTTTTTCATCTTGTGTGATTGCTTGTAGTATTCCTTTCAACGTTTCAGTTGGGTTATTGTCAACACCTGTTAATGTTTCAATTAAACTGCCTTTATATTCTCTTAGAATATGTGTATCTGATAAATGAGCAAACCTTAATTTATCCATGTTCATTTCCCCCTTTAGAAAATTACTCTTGCAAGCAGAAATCTTTTATTTTTTTCCTTATTTCATTTGTTATTCCAAACTCTAGGTACAAATAAGTGTCAAAATCGCCGTATATTTCTTCTATAGCAGATTTAGTTGCAAGTAAATATTCTTCTTGCAATAAAAAGGCTGCTTTTAATTGCAAGAACTCCTCTTCCACAAGTGCTGCTTCTGCCTGCAGAAACATTTGCTCATGAAAAGTGGCTAAAGCAACATTAGAATAAAGGTAATCTTCCATCACAGTTGAAAATGGCACACCGAGTGTAAGTAAAATAATCATAGCGCCTATACCTGTTCGATCCCTTCCTCCAGCACAATGATGGATTAGCGGCAAGTTTTTCTCTGGTTCTTTTAATAAATTCATCAAAGCTTGGTAAGAAGCATTTCGAACCGGAAAAGTAGAATAGAGTGTTAAAAATGTTTCTTTAGTATAGTGTTTGAATACATCTTCTTTTTTCTTTACTTTCGATACTTGCTCGGCGATATTATCCTCAGCGATTACCGGTACTCGTAAAAGCTTGGCACTACCAATTTCCGGATCAGGTTTTTCATTTGCTTCATCTTCTCTACGATAGTCAAATATATATTTAATCTTTTGTTTAGACAGTTGAGCAATATCATCTGTCGTTAATCCACTTAAATCTCCCGCTCTATATATGATGCCGCTTCGTACTTTTCGACCATCTACGGTAACGAGCCCTCCCATATCACGAAAATTCAGAGCCCCTTTTAGGGGAACAGTTTGTGAATAAAGTCCAGTTGTTGTCATTGATTCACCTCATACTTTTCCAAATCACTGACACCATCTAGTTCGATAACTTGAAAACCAACTTCGCCATTTTTTACTGTTACAAAAAGAATATGATCGATCGATCCAACACTATCACCGTGCCAACATGCACCCGTACGACCCATTTGAATATAATTTCTGTTATTTTTTTTCGTTACTTCCAATTGATGAAGGTGTCCTGCAAACATCGTATACATTCTTGATTCAAGCATATTCTCAAATTGGCTGAACTTAGGATCCTTCGTTTTCCAAGCTGGCTTATGCATAAATACAAAAGTATGTTTCACATCATTATTTTCATGTAACACTTCAGCAAAAAACTGTAATTGCTCATCTGAAATATGAGGTAAGTTACCCTTCTCAATATCTTCCTCCGAAGCCCCTTCAGTCATTTGTCCGAAGAATTCTTCAATGTACCCTCTAGCTTTTGCTGGATTTTCAACTACTTGATTGGTAATATCCCTAAAACTCTTTACAAAAGATTCAGGCATACCTAAAGGATTTTCCTCTGTATTCAGCACTAAAAATAAATAATCATTTAATCGAAAAGCGTAATACTCAAAACCTTTTCGCTCACGCCAAACTTTAACCATAGTGTCATTTCCATAGTCATGGTTACCAACTGTTAAATAAAATGGGATGTCTACCTCTTTAATTAACTGATCAATATAGTCCCACTCTCCATGGGCCGCTTCCTCTTGATCCCAATAACCTTCAATGAAATCACCTACTGAAAGGACAAAATCAGGATTAAGGCCTTTTACCACCTGCAAACCTTTCTCAAAAATGCCTGGTGTTGTAATCCCACAGCGATCACCAACAACTACAAACGAAAAATCATTTTCAAGGTGAGTGGACATGTCTCCAAACCAAGGTCTCTTACCATTCTTAGAAAAATCTTCTTTAAAATAATGTTGCGTCCCAAGCTTTTTTTGATCTATAACATGCATCCAGTTGTCCTCCTTTATTTAAATACAACTGAAGTATACAACTAGCATGTTAATAAGATGTTAATCTAACATGAATCATTTTATGAGTTTGGTGAAATTTTTAAATTTATTGTAAATTCAAAGGTTACAAGATGTATTCTTAGGAAATCATCGCTATAATTGTATAATCATAGGATGTTCAATTAATGGATTTAGACAGAGAGGAATTAGGACAATGACAAAATCTTTAATAGATACCGCTTATCACACCATTCGAACGAAAATTCTTACTTGCGAATACCTACCGGGAAGCCTACTATCCATATATAAATTATCAGAGGAATTAGCTATGAGTCGAACACCCATCTCTAATGCGATTGCTAAACTTGAACTAGAAGGGTTAGTGATCTCCTTAAAAAATAGAGGTGTGATGGTGAAGGAAGTATCATCTAAAGAGATACTAGATATGTTCGAAGTCATTTTCACCCATCAAATGTATGCGCTTGAAAAGGTAGAAACAAATCCGCTTTATTCATTTAATTTATCACTTTTAAATGAACATTTAGAGCAACAACTACTAGATAAAGAGAACGATCGTTATTTCTCTTATGCGACTCACTCATTACAATTCATAAGACAAATCATAGCTGCTGGACAAAACCAAATCATGCTTCAAATTATGGATCAGCATATGGACAAAATCATCATTGGTTCTATGGCCAGTTACTTGCTTTACCCAGAAAAACGGATTTTTTCTGGTGCTCATTATAATGAAGCACTTTACCTATCCATTGAAGCAAAGGAATACGAACAAACAAAAGAACTACTAAAAGAATGGCGAGCTCAAATTAGAGAACGTATCTTAATAATGGGAGCTATATGAATACTTGCATAACTTACGAAGGGAAGACATATTAATGTTCTGCTAGTATTTATCTTCTGTGGTATAAACTTCTTTCGCACATGAAAAAAGCAGGCAGTGCCATAGCACCTACCTGCTTGCTTTTATATTATTGCGCTTCGATGAGTCCGTAGCGCCCATCTTTTCGTTTGTATACAACGTTTGTTAAGCTTGTGGCTGCGTTGGTGAAGACGAAGAAGCTATGGCCGAGCATGTTCATTTGTAAAATGGCCTCTTCACTGTCCATTGGCTTAAGGTCAAAGTGCTTTTGGCGAACGACCTCTAAGTCATTGTCTTCTTCTGGGTGTTCTTCAGGCTCCTCAAAAGTAGCGAATAATTCGTTAATGCCGCCTTTTTCGCGGAATTTTCGATTGACTTTCGTTTTATGTTTACGAATCTGTCTCTCCAACTTGTCGTTGATTAAGTCGATGGCTGCATACATATCAGCATGAGCCTCTTCTGCTCGAAGTACAAGATTCGTCATCGGAATCGTTACTTCAACTTTTGACGTTTTATCATTATTGGTTTTCAGGTTTACGTTTACATTTACATTAGGAGTTTCAGTAAAATATCTTTCCAACTTCATAATTTTCTTCTCGACGTAGTCTCTGATTGCTGGAGTTACCTCAATGTTTTCACCCCGAATGTTAAAATTCATAAGTGAACTCCTCCTTCTCTTTATAAGAGTCATAAGGATGATTTAGCCTGTCCTTCTTCAGCTAATCCTTATCAGCTAGTCTTTAAATAAGACTATACTCTATATTTCTATGTTACCCGTAAAAAGTCCTGCTAAAACCTTTTTAACGTAATTAAGAAAATAAATAAGGTTGCAATTCATAGTCTATCATTCGGTGCCAAGCTGCAAACAAAGGGAAAAATTGCTCACGTAATATTTCTTGTTTTTCTGGCGCGTTACCGATGGTTTGCTCCAGTCGATCAGCTTGTTCCTGCACCTTTTCAAACACATGCATAATATGAACCATTTCACTGTTTTCCTTAAACAAATGCAGTAATTGCTCGTTCACTGCTTTGATTTGTGGAAAAGAATCAATAACCTCAAAAAGAAGCGCATCACCATCGTCTTTATCTAAATCTGTGAAGCTATCTACAATATAGGTAAAGCTTTCTTCTAGTGTATTTAACACAGAACAATACTCTCTTAGGAGAATATACTGCTCCTCCTTCAACTTCATCACCTAATTTCGTTTATCATAAAAAACACCGTCGCTCATCCCAACAGCTTCATACGGATTCGCATATTGCTTACTCTTTACTTTCTGCACCTTCAATCTTTTGATATCATCCTTAATGATTTGCTGGTGCTGATCTAATAATTGTTTAATGGCGCGATCCTGCTTCAATAGCACGTCTTTCATCTTCTGAGCTTCTGTTGACTGAAAATCAACTTGTCTCATTAAAATAAATCGTTGATCAAGCAAATCATCCGTCTTCTTTATGTAAGCTTCTCGTTCATGTTCAGGTAAGCCTTGGTTTAAATGAAGCAATAACTCACGCGTACAAACGATCAAATCAGTTGTCGCTGTCATGATTGTTCACTGCTAACCATTTGGGGTTTTTTCTGCGCTAACATCATTTCTTTCCATGTATTACGAAGATCCATAATCATTGATTCCGCTTCTTTTAAGGCTGTTAGATCATTGCGTGTATTGGCGTCAACTAAGGTTCTCAACACATAATCATAGATTCGTAGCAGATCACTAGATATTTCAACCTCTTGATTGAGTGTCACCATAAATTCTTGTATGATGTTTTGCGCCTTCTGCATATTTTCATTGCGCTTTGCAACTTCACCTTGCTCCATTGCTTGCTTGGCAATGCTAATAAACTTCAAACAACCGTTGTAAAGCATCATCGTTAGTTCTGCCGGTGTGGCTGTATTAATAGAAGTTTGTTGATATTTTTGGTACGGGTTGGTTGTCATCTTTTCACTCCTTATTGCGAGCTATAACCGAATTGTGTGAGCATATAATTCATTTGCTCATTCATTTTTTGCATTTGGGTCTCCATCGCTGCAAATTGTGACCAATACCTTTGCTCTTTATCTGCTAATTTCGATTCTAGTTCAGTTATACGATTATTGATATCATCTAAATTTTTCCCAATAGTAAATTGACTATTTGTCTTCATGCCATTACCCGCTTTTAAGGTAAGCGCATCGATTGATTGTGTAACGGTATCTCGCAATCGTCTAGAAATCCCTTGTTCACCAAGTGTATCCCCATCTGCTGCAAACAAATTAAATACACCTTCTGCATCATTTTCCAATGCTTCCTTCAGCTTATCTTCATTGATTTCAAGCTTACCACCTTCTAAATAATTTTTCGTTGTGGTAATACCAATAGCTGACAGCTGGTTATATTCACTCGTAGCACCTTCTAGCGGTGTATAAAAGTTCATCCGCATATTACTTAGTAAACTACTTAATTGTTGATCTGAACGAAGTAAACCGCTTTTCGCTTTTTCTTCCCAAAGCTCAATATCCTTCTCAGACATCGCCTCACGTTGCTCACTTGTTAACGGTGCATAATCACGATATTTTTCTTCAGATAACTGTCCTTGTATATTATCTATTAATTCATTGTATTTTTCTACGAATTCTTTGATTTTTTCTACGGCTTGATCGGTGTCGTTATTGATTGAGATTGTAACAGGCGAATCGCCATTAACAGCATCAAATGTATCCTTCAAAGTAAAAGAAACACCGTTTACTGTAAACGTATTAGAGGTTCTCTCCGTTTCTAAACCATTTAAAGTAAACTTCGCATTTTCTCCACCTTTTTCATTATTGCTATCAAGTTTTAGAACATTATTTAAAAACGGACTACCATTAAAAGAAATCTCTTTCCCATCGCCACTTTGATTAAAATCACCTGTTGACGTTCGGGCAATCGTTACTTTATCAGAATGTTGGTCATAAAACATATTGACACCTAAGGACGATTTATTCACTTTATCGATGACTGTCGTTAAAGAATCACGGGCATCGAAAGTAAATGTTTGGCTCACTTCACCTGTTTCATTGTATGTAGACATACTGAATTCAAAGTATTGGTGGTCATAACTCACTTCCGCTTTTGCACCTGCTTGTAGGTCAGAGCCGAAAGTGATTTTGCCTGTTTCTTTATCTAAATAAAATTGATCTTCTGCTAGATTATTCATATCCGTACCAGCAGTAAATGTTTTCGTTTCTTTTATTAGGTCACCATTCGTGTCTTTAATGATGTTACCAGCTGCATCTTTTTTGTCCCATGTAAAAGTAATGCTATCCTCAAATTCTGTGATCCCTATTTGTGAAAGTTGCACTTCTTTTGTTGCAGAGCCAACAGAAATTGTATCTTTTTGAACCATACTGTATTCCACTTCAATTTTACTGTCGGCGGGAATTTGTTGGCTGAAAGTCATTTTGCCTGTTTTCTCATCTACAAACACTTGCTTTTGACTAGCATCTAAGTCATCTAGGCTCGTCACCACTTGGTAGTTGTCTGTACCAACTGTAACACTATCCATTTGTTCTATATTATGCTTACCAAGCTTTTGTAATGAAAATTCGGTTCCTGCTTTCTTTACTGTGATTTCTTCGTTTATACTTTGTTCGGTACTCTTCCAATCAAATGAACTATTTTCAAAAATGTCCTTTTGGCTATATAGACTTTTCGTTGTATCTAGTTTTTCATCTGTACTAGTTATTCTTCCCGCACTCGCATTCGTAGCAGAAGTCGCCAATCTACTCACGGCAGACAATGTATAAGATCCGTTCCCTGCTGTCGAATCTGCCGTTGCTGTGACTTTGTTGCTATTAGAAGAAGTCGTAATTTTTGATAAAAATGAAGATTGCAAGCGCATATTTAAAGTCATATCGCGGAATGATGCTAGTTTTAAGTTAATATCTCTATATGAATCGCGCTGCCATTCGAGCGTTTGTTTCTTTTGTGACAATTTATCAATCGGCACTCTCTGTACTCTCATTAAATCATTAATTAAGGATTCTGTATCTAAACCAGATGCTAAACCACCTATTCGAAAATTCGCCATGACCATCCGTCCCCTTTTCTCTCTATCTATTTATTATATCGACTATAGTCCTATCGTTTACAGTAAAAATATGACTAATTGCCACTGTTCACGAATAAAAAGCCACTAGCATCAGCCAGTAGCTTCTAGACTTTTTGATCCACCATAAGCCCTTGAAATTCTGTCATTTCTGCAATCATATCAAGGAAATCCTTCGGTGGTATTTCACGAACGACTTCTTTAGTATCCGCATCAACAACTTCTACATAATAGCGATCGAGCTTTTCATGTAACTGGAACTGTACCGAAGTATAATGCGTCTGCAAATGACTATTTGCCTGCTCCACCTTTGATTGCAAGAAGTCTTTTTGTACGTCAGGAGCAGACACCTTTGCTTTATCTTTTATTGTAAAATTTCTTTCAGGTTGACTTTTTTCTTTCTGCTGAATAACAAAAGGCGAGTCCACCATCATTCTCATATTCGACTCTACTCTCATCCCTATTCGCCCCTTACCGAAATCACCTATTTTCTCTTTATATCGGAAACAACCATAAGGCTCTCTATCAATCTAAAGTTCGGTTTTTATTAGAGAAAAAACAGCGACCTTTTTCTTATACATAAGGTCTTTTTACCTAAAAAGACAAAAAGAAGCCCCAGACAAAGCTGAGACTTCTTAGATGAAAATACCAATAAGCGACGAATTAACCTAATAATTGAAGAACCGCTTGTGGTTTTTGATTTGCTTGCGCAAGCATCGCTTGAGAAGCTTGAGAAAGAATGTTTGTACGTGTCATTTCCATAACTTCTTTAGCCATATCTACGTCACGGATACGTGATTCAGCTGCTTGAAGGTTTTCGGAAGAGTTGTTTAAGTTAGAGATTGTGTGCTCTAGGCGGTTTTGGCTAGCACCTAGTTTAGAACGCTCTGCAGATACTTTATCAATTGCTTCTTGGAATTTAGTAACCGCTGCAGCTGCATCTTCGTGAGTTAATACACTTAGAGCAGATTCTTGGATTGTTGAGCTTGTCCCGTCAGTTACACCTAATTTAGAATCAGTTGTATCAGCAGTAGTGATTCCTAAAGCAGATGCTCTCATATCAGAAATATTGATGCTCATGCTTTGGTTTTCGTTTGCACCAATTTGGAAAGTAATGCTAGAACCTGCTCCAGCAGCTTTTCCTTCTGCTCCAGCTGTATTAACAACATCAGTGCCACCAACTACAGTTGCTGCTGTTGCAGACTCTTGGCCAGCATTTTGTGTTAATAATATTTTTGTATTATCATCAGGATCAATTGCAGCAGTATATTTTGCGCTTAATTCTGCATCTCCATTAATTTTACCTACAATTGCAGCTAAATCATCAGCAGCCTCAATAGTAACGTCAGTACCATCAATCGTTAGAGTGGCGTCAGCACCAGTAGCTGCAACAAATGATGTTGTTCCAGCAACAGCTGCTACTGCTTCTGAACCATCTTTCCCACCATCGATTAATTTTTGTGTATTGAATTCTGTTGTATTACCGATACGGTTGATTTCTGAAGTTAATTGGTTGATTTCTTTTTGGATTTCTTCACGGTCAGATCCAACGTTTGAGTCATTGGCTGCTTGTGTAGCAAGTTCACGCATACGTTGAAGAATGTTTTGTGATTCTTGTAGCGCTCCTTCAGCAGTTTGGATCATTGAGATACCATCTTGAGAGTTACGGCTAGCTTGGTCTAAACCGCGGATTTGCGCGCGCATTTTTTCAGAGATTGCAAGACCTGCTGCGTCATCTCCTGCACGGTTAATACGAAGACCTGAAGATAATTTCTCCATCGCTTTAGCGTTTGCATTGTTGTTTACGCCTAATTGACGATACGTGTTTAATGCTGAAATATTATTGTTGATAATCATTTGAATTCCTCCATGAGTTGTATTTTTCCACGTCCTTGTGGATTGAAGTAAAGCTTGTCGCTTTATTCTTATTTATTATCGGAGTGCTATAAAGTTTGTTTAATACTTTTTTATAAAAAATTAATAATTTAAAAAATACTTGTCTCTATTGCCTTCTCATTACTCCAACATGAATTCTTGTTTCCTTTGTTTATCTTCAGAAAAAATATAAAAAAAATAAACCGATATCTCCAACCGGTTTATTTCTCAGTATTATTTTTCAATAGTGCCATTAAATCAACAGGGTTTTGTGCGGCTTCGTTGTTTTCTGTCTGGATCTGTAGGTATACTTCTTTTCTGTAGATGTCGATGTCTTTTGGTGCTTGGATGCCAAGTTTGATTTGGTCTCCTTCGACGGCGACGATCGTGATTTCGATGTTTTCATTAATGATAATCGATTCGTTTTTGCGACGGGTTAATACGAGCATGAGGCATCCTCCTCCATAAGCTGGAATAACGGATGCTTCGTCTTGTAGCGCGCATCATTTAAGACAAGCTGTTTCCCCATTCGTTTTTTCATATTAATCACCAATGGACCTTGCAAATTCGCCGTTGATGACTTAAACGGTTCCTTTAACGTGAGAATGACAAAAGTAGCTACATCTTCCGGTTGTTCAATTTGCAGCGCATGTTGCGATGCTTCATTGAGCTGAAATTCGTAATCAGCAAAAAAGGCATACGGGTCTACAACGACAAACGCTAACTCAGCCGTATTGATTGATTGTAAAATAAAATAAGGGAGTTCTTCTAAAAAGGGAAGAAGCACATATTGCTGTTCTTCTGGAAACCCTGGCAAGCCTACCGGAAAATGAAGGTGTTGCTCTGCTGACACTTCAACTGTCCCTTGATATTTTGTCTCAATTTTCATCGTAACACTTCCTTAAATAAGCTGATCCACTTGAAAATCTCTTAGTTCAAAGTTAATCGCTTCTTTTTGCTGTAAATAAATTTGCGCTTGCCAGTTTTCATGAGCGATTTGTGGTCGATTGATACTTACATCAATGACTGGCGTTTGCGGGGTTACGTTCACATCGACGCTCCCTGGATCATAATCGATTTGTACCCGGAAATGGTTTTTCGGTAAATAGCCGATCCCTGGTGTCTTTTGGTTGGGCTCACTATTTTGTTTCGCAATTTGTGGAATGGCACCTGCTCCGTTTTCAATTTTCATCATCGCATCACCTTCACGAACCCGCCTAGAGATCCCTGTAATTGCCGTCATCTTTGCCTGTTCAGCCGCTTCTGCGACTCGCCTGCCTGCCCCTTTATTATCCAGATCAGCTCGCGCCTCTGATTGATCAATAAAAAGCCGGGATGCTTCATGACTAATTGTAAGCTTTGCTGGTGGCTGATGCATCGAAACGTCTGCTTGCGACTGTTTGATTTTCATCACAGGTTGATAATAATTGATACCAAGTTGCGCCTGTTTTGTCGTTATTTCTAAATAAGGTGTATGCATAGATTCACCGCTCTTTACATGACGAGCGGCCCATCTCTAGAGATGAACCGTCGTCAGCGTTTTTTATCGTAAAAAGTCCATTAATGTTGGTTGAATAATGCTTGCTCCTACTGCTAAAGAAGCACGGTGGAGGGCTTCTTGGGATGTTAATTCAATAATGACCTTCTCTGCATCGATATCTTCATTATTAGACATCATGGTTTTGGCAAGTATCTCTTGATTCCCTAAACGACTTTCAACCATCTCTACTCGATTAGATTTAGCACCGATATCTGCCATTTCGGAGATTACATTATTATGGTGATGATCAATCATATCCAGCTCCCCAGATAAATCATCCGCTGTTGTATCAGGTGAATTCAACTTATCAATTAAGTTGCCAATATCTTTAAATAAATCTAATGAAAAGACATTTTGCGGCTTACTATTCACATCGAGATGAATGCCTGCAGAAACTTCAATTTTTACGCCTTCAGCATTGCTAGCAACCGCCCCTTTTTCTTTCGCTACAAAAGAATCTGGTATCGGGAATCCGATTTCAGTGCCATCTTGAGCTTTAAATGCATTCGAAGATTCATTCCAAACAAGCTGACTACCCTTCTCATCGAAAAGTACATAATCCTTGGCATTATTCGCATCAATTGTGCTGATATCAACATTTTGATCAATTTTCTTTAAATCTACTGGCTTATTCGTTGTATCTGAGCCGTTAAAAATATACTTATTATTCACTTTAGTATTGGCAATCGTTTCTAATTGATTTCGCAGCTGTTCAATTTCACTAGCCACGTTCTTACGTTGACCTGCATCATATGAATCACTGGAAGCCTGTACCGTAAGATCACGGATACGTTGGATAATTTTATTCGTTTCATCCAGTGCCGATTCCGTATTATCCATCCAGTTATATACTTCACCTAAATTGCGTTGATATTGGGATACAGCCGTTACTTGGGAACGGTAATTGACCCCTTTCATCGCTGCTACAGGATCATCAGACGGGCGATTCACTTTTTTGCCGGTATATAACTGCTCTTCTAACTTACCAAGCTTTTGATAGTTGTTTTGAATATGTTTTAGTGAATTTTGTGAAAGCATGGATTGTGTTACGCGCATCAGTCATTACCTCCTTATCTTCCAACTCTGCCCATACCATTAATGATGGTATCAAGCATTTCGTCTATTGCAGTGATTTGTCTAGCCGCTGCACTATAAGCATGTTGAAACATGATCATATTCGACATTTCTTCATCAAGAGAGACCGAACTTACAGAAGAACGGTTAAATTGGACCGTGTCGGCTAGCGTAGCAGCATTTTCCGTCATTCGATTTGCCTCTTGTGTAGTTACTCCTAACTCACCAATCATCCCTTGGTAGAAGCTCATCATATTTGTATCTGATCCATTAAAATCGAGCATCATGTCTTTTACATTTGCCAGAGCAACTGCATTAGAACCGTCGCCAACAAAACTTTCACTCGAAGGATTTTGTCCAATACCTGTTAACTCAAATGACCAAGTAGAACCAGATTGTAAATTAGAGATTGTACTAGTATCGATTTTAAGGCCAAAGAGATTCATATTTTCTTTCACTGCTTGATTTTGATGGTCAGCTATTGGGTTGCCGTCTAAATCATAAGCGGAGTACTTCCATGAACCATTATCATAAGTCAACTCAATTTTTGCCTCACTAATCGTGATCGGCGGGGTGTCATATGTTTGAATACCACTGAACGCACCCAGAATCGTTGGGTTACCAGTCGATGGGTTGTCCGCATGTTTCGTAATAGAACCCGTAAATAACTCACTACTTGAGGAAGCGGCAATATGATTTAAATTATTCATGATTGAATCAGACACTTTTATACTGGCTGCTGCCCCTGCTGCATTATCGCCAATTTCAAAGAAGTCCACACCGTTCTTAACGCCGCTCTCAATTTCAGATAAACTCCAGCCACTTTGATGGACAGCATTAAAGGCCGTGGCAAAGCGGAAAGCCATTAAGTCCAGATTCGCAAGCATATCAGAATAAACACCTGTTTCCTTCCCAGTGGCATCTATTTTGCCGTACATATCTATATTCGCAAGTAAGCTCCCTTTCGAAGTAAAATCTGATGCCGCCATCGATTTATTACCGATTTGCAAACTAGCAATAGCTTGTGTTTCAGGGTCTTTTTTGACACTCAATGATTGGACGATATCATTTTTCCCATCGAGTAAAGTACCGACACTTTTACCATTCCCATCGACTAATTCAATCGAATATTTCCCGGCAGCTTGACTACTTGCATTCCCACCACTTGGTGTAGCACTCACTTTAATGTTGACTAAGCCTGAGAGTTGATCAACAAGTACATCCCTTTTATCATATAAATCATTCGGCAAATAGCCATGTGGTTCTACGCTAGCAATTTGCTCATTGATCTGGTTAATTTGTGTGAGGATTGAATTAATTGTTTTCACATTCATATCAATTTGCTCACCGACATCTGCTTTCTGAGCGCTCAGTTGTCCTGCCAAATAATTAAAAGTATCACTCACGGCAATCCCACGCTGACGAACAACCGAACGAGCACCTGAATCTTCAGGGTTAGTTGATAAGTCTTGCAAAGCATTCCAAAATTGATCTAATGTATTCGCAAGGCCAGTATCTGACGGCTCATTCATGACACTTTCAATTCGGGAAAGCTCACTGCTTCTCGTATTCCAATAACCGAATTTATTGTGCTCATTACGGTACTGTACATCCAAATAGTCTTCGCGTATGCGTTGAACCGATCCTGCCTGAACACCCGTTCCAATTTGTCCTGGCATGTATGGCGCATTCATTCCAACAGACGGAAAAGCATTTGTTTGTGTAAAGTTCACCCGTTGTCTCGTATATCCTACAGTATTCGCATTGGCAATATTATGCCCGGTTGTATAGAGTGCACTTTGTTGTGTATGTATGGCTCTCTTCGCCGTTTCTAACCCCATAAAAGTAGATTTCATAACGTTTCCTCTCTTTTCTCTATCCTACACTTTAGACTGGAACATTCCTGTTGCAGCTTGAGATTTCGCTTTTTGCGGATGAATATAATTCATATTTTGCGCAGCTGCTTTCGGATTGACGAGATTCATAGATAAATTCACATATTGTAAGGAGTGATAAATCAGTTGTTGATTCAATTGATTTTTCTCTTTTAATTTGTCAATAACGGATGATAACTGCTCTCTTTTTTCAAGTAAAGCTTGTTGTTCATGTTGTTCCAGTACTAATATACAGTCTGCTATTGTTGGCTTATCGATACTAGGTACAAGACTTGCTGCAATCTGGATACGCGCTTGTTCAAGCTTCTTTATTGTTGCGACATGGGTTTGTTCATCTTTTAGCATCTGATCTAATGCAGCCATATCACCCTTTTTAATCATATCTGTCTTCTGGCCTGCAAGCTCATAAAGGCTTTGATGATAAGATATTAAGCGTTCCATCGCAGTGAGAAGTGCTTCTGCAGACATACCACACCCTCCTTAAGAGCGTTTTTGTTGAAAATGTTGAACTAGGCTTTTCGCCAATTCATTCGCATCAACATGATACGTACCATTTTCCACTTGCATTTTTAATTGCTCCACCTTCGCTTGGCGAGCAGGATCTGATTGTGATGTTTTTTGCATTTCTAATGCTTTTGAAGAAATTTCGAGTTTATCTGCTTGATTCGTTTTCGCTTGTTCTACTTGCTTTGTCATATTCGCTTGGCGTTGGTAGGGATTGACCTGGTTTGCCGCGTTAAAATGATTAACCTTCATTATAAATCCCCCGCTTTCTTCGTCCCTTTTATTACTCCTATTATCGGTATAAATAGAATGAGTTTAAAGTGATATTACACTTTTAGTAAATTTTACATACATACTATCGTTCCGGAAGTAAACATTAGTTCTTTAGACTTCCTTCTTTAAGACTGTTTACCTCTATAAGAATAGTAGGTTCTCTCTCTTTCTTTTATCCGATCCTGCTCTCGTTCAAATTGCTCTAATTCTTTTTGTAATGCTTTGCGACAAGACTCACAAATTCTTCCTTCTTGAATTAATGTACCACACTGATCGCAAGGATAGCCTAGCTGGGGAAATTGCGCCACCTTTAATCGACCTGATCGAACAAACTTCTGCAGGAGCCACTCCTCTACTCCTGTTGCTTCTGTTATTCTTTGCATAGTAGCAGCACGATTTTCTCTTTTCCTTAGAAAGGCATATACGACTTCGTATGCTTCTTCTTCTTTTTTAAAACACGCTTGGCAAATGGTGCTGACTTGATTTTTCATAAATAAGGCATTACATCTAGGGCAGTTTGCGATCTCCGCCATTCTTTTCACCTCTACTGATAGCTTCTATTCTATATATCGTCAGCATCGGCTAACTTTTTTAACTTCTTGCCATCGTCAATGATCGAACCTCACTTGCTCCTGCCTCTTTTAGCAATTTAGCTGCATGATAAAGAGTCGTACCTGTTGTATAAATATCGTCGACGATTAACACTTTCTTCCCGCTTATTTCTTGTTGACCCGTGAATCGAAAAACTTGTGGTGTCTCTAATCTTTCCTTTCTTGTTTTCTTCGATTGTTTTTCTGTATGCATACGGGTGAGGAGAATGGTGGGCTTTTTGCCTAATGCGGTGATCAGTGCTTCTGATTGATTGAACCCTCTTTCATAGCGTCTTTCTTCACTCAGCGGAATCGGTGTAATAAGATCAAAGCTTATTTGTTTTAATTTGGATTTTAGCAAATCAGCAATTGCAACTGCGAGGATATAATCGCCACGATACTTATATTGAGCGAGCACTTGCTGACAAAAAGAGTTGTATGCTAATACAGAAATATTCTCGTCCAGACAACCGCTATATATTGGATCCACCTGCCACTTCTTACAGTCGAGACAGATTTCAGCCGTTTCCATCCACCGGTGGCAAGTTGGGCAAGTGGGACCTTTGATAAATGTCCATTTTGCTATACAGTCTTCACACCAAAATGACTGCGCAGCTTTTTGAAACAATGCTTGAAATCCACCAGGAAGTTGCATTTCTTTTTGACAATAGAGACAGCTATTCATGAAGTAAGCCCCTTTGTTTTGCTTCTTTATTCATTTGCAGTATTTGCTTTTTAGCCCGTACCATTGCAGTTGTTTTACCATAATGAAAAAAAACAACATCTCCTGTTGGTGCCTCAACACTTCTCCCAACCCTTCCAGCTATTTGAACAAGCGCACTTTCTGTGAAAATACGCTCTTCTGCTCCTAATACAGCAACATCTATATGAGGAAAAGTCACTCCTCTTTCTAAAATCGTCGTTGTGAGTAAAATAAGCGTCTCTTGCTTTCTCATTTTCTGGACTTTTTCTTTTCGTAAAGGATCTTCCGCATGCACTGCCTCCACTTTAGGATGAATTTTTTGTATGAGAGGTAGCATATCATCTATTAGCTTAATTTTAGGAATAAACAGCAAAACCTGTTTCTCTTTTTCAATGCGTTGCTGTAACCATTTTTTTAACACAAAAGGGAGACGGGCGTTTTTTAGGGGGATTGTCCATTGTCCAATCCATTTAAATTGAGGAATCGGTAAAGGAAAGCGATGGAAACGAGCAGGGATGGTCATATATGCTCTTTTATTTTGCCGACATTCTTTTTGCCACTTCCTTGAAGGAGTAGCTGTTAAATAAATCGTGGCAGCTGCAGACTTTTTCGCTTGCTGAACAGCATACTGGAGTGTGGCATCCATTGTGTAAGGAAAGGCATCCACTTCATCAACAATGACTGTATCAAAAGCACGATAAAAGCGGAATAACTGATGTGTTGTACTGATGACTAGATTGGCAAAAAGGTGCCGGTCTTCACTTCCACCATACAGTGCGGCAACCGTGGTGTGGGGAAACACTTTTTTCAGACGGGGTGCGAGTTCTAAGACGACATCTGTTCTTGGAGTAGCAAGGCACACGCGCTGGCCTTGCTTTAGTGCATGAGCGATTCCTCCAAAAAGCACTTCGGTTTTACCTGCGCCACATACCGCCCAAACCAGGTACTCTTTTTTGTTATCAATGGCTGCGACAACTGCTGTAGATGCTTGTTGCTGTCCTGTAGAAAGCGTCCCATCCCATTTTAACGGTTGGTCGACTATTAGGGTGCTCGGGCTTGGTCCATTCCAACTAAAAAGTGGAGTACAAGCCGACACTCTCCCCATCATCAAGCAATTGCGACAATAATGGCATTGCTCATTTCCACAACGAGCACATGGATATGTCGCTAAATGATGACTACTGCCACAGCGAGCACATTTGATTTTTCTACCTTCTTTTATAAAGGGTCGACGAAGCGTGATATAACCTTCGTTCACATGGGTGAATAATTCTTCTACAGGGTGAGAAATTTCATCTAGCAGTAATTGTTTACCAAATAGGAATGTCTGAATTTGTGGATTGAAGCGGTATGTAGGGTTGTGAATATGGTGAGGGATGTTCGGAAGTTCTGTAATAGTGTAAGAAGCTGAGTCGTGGTGAAATACGGGGATGAGTAGGTGATCTTTCATGAGTATTCGCATATAGACTCCTTTCGTGGCTAAAAAAAGGAGTTATTTCAGCAGTGGTTCGTTTTGTCTGCGATAATAACTCCTTAGTAGATGTATTACTTTTTTACCCAGCCAAGACCCATTGAGCCTTCGCCAAGATGTGTACCAATAACGGCACCAAAATAGCTTATACCAAAAGTGACATTCGGTAATTGTGCTTCTAGCTCTTCCTTCCATTTCTGCGCTTCCTCTAAACGGTTTGCATGAATAATAGAGGCTTCATAAGCTTCTCCACTCGCTGCATCTTCCGCTAACAAATCCACGATCCGTTTCATTGCTTTTTTACGGGTACGGATTTTTTCGAATGGCACGATGAGCTTATTTTCAAAATGAAGCAATGGTTTCACTTGGAGAAGACTTCCTAAGATTGCTTGCGCACTTGATAAGCGGCCACCTCTTTGTAGATGTGACAGATCATCAACCATAAAATAAGCACGAATGGATTGTTTCATTTCATTCAGTTTGTCCATAATTTCTGCTGGCGACTTCCCGTCAGCTGCCATTTCGGCTGCTTTGACGACATAGAAACCTTGTACACGTGCGCTAATTTCTGAGTCAAAAGGATAGACGGTAATGCCTTCAACCATATTACCGGCAGATACTGCCCCTTGATAGGTGCCACTAATCCCGCTTGATAAGTGGATGGAGATGATGGCATCATAGTCTTGCTTCAACGTTTCAAACAATGTGACAAAATCACCTACGGATGGCTGTGATGTTTTCGGCAAATCCTTATGTTTGACTTCCTCATAAAAACTTTCTGCAGTGATTTCTATTTCTTCTTTATATGATTCATTGCCAAATATCACACTCAGCGGGATCATGTGAATATTCAGCTTTTCTCTCAATTCTTGTGTGATATAAGATGTACTATCCGTTACTACGGCCGTTTTCATAAATAGAGTGACTCCTTCACTTTTTTCTCTACTATATGTTCTGTTACCATTCTATATGAAAGTTAATAAAAATGCATTAAGTTTAGAGAGGTTTAAGGGGAAATCTTTTACTTTTTGGTGGGCTTTTGGGGTGGTTGGTTTGATTCATACTCGAAGGCTGGGGTTTAACTTTTGAGATAGTGTAAGAGCGCAGGCTTTGAATGTATATTGTATGGTAGCTCCTTCTCCGGTCATGAGTCAACTCTTCCTCCATGATCCAGTTATGAAACACCTAGAGTAAATTAGGATTTAGACATTTTATTTGATAATCCCCCTTTTATGTGTGTCGCAACTCTCAGCTCAGGTTCCTTTTCTTGGGGACTTGGCGATATTTATATCGAATATCTTAGACTCGAGAGGGATCGGAGAAATTAATGCGGTTCCTTCTTTTAAGCTACTTATCTTCTCCTTTCTTCTTTTATTAGTCGGGATTCTCGCTTTTACGCTACTTATCTTTCACTCTCTTTTTTTATTAGTCGCGATTCTCATCTTTGCGCTACTTATCTTCTACTCTCTTCTTTTTTTAGTCGCGATTCTCACTTTTTCCCTACTTATCTTTCACTCCTTTCTTTTTTTAGTCGCGATTCTTGCCTTTGCCCTACTTATCTTCTCCTCTCTTCTTTTTTCAGTCGCGATTCTTGCCTTTGCCCTACTTATCTTTCACTTTCTTCTTTTATTAGTCGCAATTCTCATCTTTGCCCTACTTATCTTCTCCTCTCTTCTTTTTTTAGTCGCGATTCTCACTTTTTCCCTACTTATCTTTCACTTTCTTCTTTTATTAGTCGCGATTCTTGCCTTTGCCCTACTTATCTTTCACTCTTTTCTTTTATTAGTGGCGATTCTCACTTTTTCCCTACTTATCTTTCACTCTCTTCTTTTACTAGTCGCGAACCTTTTGCGCTCTCGTCCTCTTTTTTAATCGCAATTTCTTCTTTCACGCGACTCATATGTTCTACTCCTCCCCTATTATCTACGAAACTTCTACATTGCTCATTTTTCTTATAATTATGTCTCTCCCTTCATGAAATGGACTTCTTCCCTTCCCTTGACCCACCTTTTTATCTTCGAACCGATCCGCATTTACAACAAAAAAACACCCCAATGCGGAGTGTTTCTTCATATGTATGAAAGGCTGGGATTAGCGAACTTCTACCCAACCGTTTTTGATGGCTACGACAACCGCTTGTGTACGGTCATTGACGTTCATTTTTTGCAGGATGTTACTTACATGGTTTTTGACTGTTTTTTCACTAATATATAATGCTTCACCGATGCCGCGGTTACTTTTTCCGTCTGCAAGAAGTTGGAGCACTTCACACTCGCGTCTAGTAAGTAAATGTAGCGGACGACGGATTTCGATTTGTCCATAAGCGCCTGTTGTGCCAGTTCCTTCTGAAGCAAGGCGACGGTATTCATTGACAAGATTGTGCGTTACTTTCGGATGAAGGTAAGAACCACCCTCTGCAACTACTTTTACTGCCTCAACTAATGCATCTGCATCCATTTCTTTAAGTAGGTAACCACTTGCTCCGGTTTTTAAAGCGTGCGTTACATAGTTTTCATCATCATGGATTGAAAGAATGATTACTTTAGAATCTGGATATTTCTCTACTAATTGACGCGTTGCTTCCACGCCATTAATATTCGGCATGTTAATATCCATGATAACTACGTCTGGTTGATTTTCTTCAACGAGTCTGATCGCTTCGTCGCCATCGTCACCTTCTGCTACCACGTTAAATGTTTTTTCAAAATCAAGAATACGTTTTACGCCCTCTCGGAAAAGTTGATGGTCGTCAATAATTACTATTTTAGTATTCAAGTTCTTCCCCTCCCAATCTTCAACTGTTTTATATCTATCATGATGTTTGACCAGTTTCAACATCAATTAAATATTATTTCATATAAGGTACTTGAATAATAATAATTGTGCCTTTACCAATATTGGAATCTATCGAAAGCTGGCCCTCCAGAAGTTCAACTCTTTCTCTCATGCCGATAATACCAAAGGATTGTGCTTTTTTCTTATTAATATCAAACCCTTTACCATTATCTCTAATTACGACTGCTATTCTTTCATTATTAATTTCAGTTTTAACAATAATCTCTTCTGCATCAGCATGCTTCATCGCATTCTGCACAGCTTCTTGAATGAGTCGGAATAGCGCCACTTCATATTGACTTGGTAAACGAACCTCTTTACCAACATTCATGAAAGTGATTTTGGTCGAATTATGATATTCTTCGATTGTTTGTAGATACTTCTTTAATGTAGGAACAAGACCTAAGTCATCTAAAGCCATTGGTCTCAGGTCATAAATAATTCTTCGGACCTCATATAAAGCACTTCTGACCATTTTCTTTAAATTCCTTATTTCCTCCATGGCTTCATCTGTGCCACGCTCTTTATAAACACGTTCAATCAAATCAGAGCGCATCATCACATTCGCCATCATTTGCGCCGGGCCGTCATGTATTTCACGTGAGAGCCTTTTACGCTCCTCTTCTTGCGCCTCAATAATTTGTAAGCCAAACTCTTGTTTCATCTTCGCATCTTCAAGCATCTCACCCATTTGTTTGATGTCACTCATCAAGTAGTTCATGACAACAGTAATTTGGGAAATTAAATGCTCGGCACGCTCAATCGTATCACTAACGCCCACTAATCTTCTTTCAATGTCGTCTCTCCGGTCACGAAGCTGCTTTTCCATTTGCCGATTCATCGATAGATCCATTTGTAATTGATGGGCTTTTTCATATGCATCACGTACTTGCGCTTCCGTATAATCTTTGAAATGCATACTGACTTCAGATAATCGTTTACGCGCAAAACGTGTTTGACTTTCTAAACGGTCGCCTTCATCAATGACTTTAATAACCATTACCTTTACATCTTTCAGTTCTTCGGTTAAGGTCTCATAATCTTTTCGACATTGCTCACCAATCCGGAAAATTTCATTCTTACTCGTACCGACCGTTTCTATCATTTTTTCTAAAATTAAATCGAGCGACTTCGTATCAAATTTTTTTATACTCATTCGCGATTCCTCCAAGGGTATACCCTGTTGTTGCTATTCCTTATTTTACCTTGAAAAGCGGTATTCGACCATGTGTAGCGGCAGAAAATAATACCATTTGACACAAAATTCGATAAATAGTCGCACGCTTGAAAATTATTTATATGTCATATATCCTAATTTTATGTTAAAAAAAGAGGATTATTGGCAATATCTATAGTTATCCTCAGATACATACTTATTATATCACTTCAACGATTCGACAATATTAAAGTTTGTTTACAATCTATTAATATTTATGTTTTCCGAAGATTGTCGAATTATAATAGGAAGAGACTTGCAGGAAGGAGCGATATTTTTGCTTCCACAATATCATACCGTTAAAGGGTACGGGGAACATGAAATTATTATACAAAAATCTAGATTTATTGCATATATTGACCGAGCAGAAACAGAAGAAGAAGCGCAAGAATTTATTCAGAAAATAAAGAAGCAAAACTGGAATGCCACTCATAATTGTTCTGCCTATTTAATTGGTGAGCATGATTTAATTCAGAAAGCTAACGATGATGGTGAACCGAGTGGTACAGCTGGTGTACCGATGCTTGAAGTGTTAAAGAAGAGACAATTAAAGGATACTGTTGTGGTAGTCACCCGCTATTTTGGTGGCATTAAACTTGGTGCCGGCGGTTTAATTCGCGCTTACGGTAAAGCTACATCCGAAGGTTTACTTGCTACAGGTATAGTTGAAAGAAAGCTAATGCGCATCATGCATACAAAAGTTGATTATACCTTTCTTGGAAAACTAGAAAATGAATTACGCGCTTCCATTTATGCAATAAAAGAAATCCATTATGCCGATCTTGTTGAAATTGAAACTTATGTAAAAGATGAAGAAACAGCTAACTTCAATGCCTGGATGATCGAATTAACAAATGGACAAGCAGAAATAACTGAAGGTGACGTGTTATATTTAGAATCGACAATTTCTGAGTAAATATTTTACGTATATGCAAATCCATTGTAAAATAAACATTAACTATGTAAAGAATCGATTAAATTTTTACTAATAAAGGAGCAATCATATGTCTTATGATGGTCGTAATGCCCAAAAGGTGAGGAGACGTAAAGTGAAGCGCAGAAGACGTGTTTTCGCATTTATCCTTCTTCCTCTACTAGTCCTTGCCCTAAGTGCCACTGCCTACGGTGCCTATCTCTATAATAAAGCAGAGACAGCGATGAACAGCACATATAATCCACTAGAAAGAGAAACCAAGCGAGATGTAGCTGTACAACCTGATGTTGATAACTTTTCACTACTCATTATCGGAGTTGATGATAGTAGTAAACGGGGTTTTAGTAATTCAGCGCGTTCAGATGCATTAATGGTCGCAACATTTAATAAGGAATCAAAATCTATTAAACTATTAAGCATCCCTCGTGATTCTTATGTTCAGATTCCTAAGCTTGGTTATCAAGACAAAATCACCCATGCTCACGCTCACGGCGGACCACTCACTTCTATTGAAACGGTTGAGCAGCTACTCGATATTCCCATTGATTTTTACTTAAAGTTAAATTTTGATGCATTCATTGAGATTATTGATGCCCTAGGTGGAGTAGAAGTAGAAGTACCTTATGCCTTATCTGAGCAAGACTCAAATGACAACGCAGGGGCTATTCAATTAGAAGAAGGCTTGCAAACATTAAATGGGGAAGAAGCATTAGCGCTAGCACGTACGAGAAAGCAAGATAATGATATTATGCGCGGGCAAAGACAACAAGAAATCGTTAAAGCAATGATGAAAAAAGCCGTATCAGTAGATGCTATTTCGAAATACGGGGATGTCATCGAAGCAGTCGGAAACAATATGGAAACAGACCTTTCCTTCGACCAAATGAAATCACTTATTAGTTATGCGACTTCTAGTGGCATGACTCCAGATATTGAAATGCTCAATCTCAAAGGTCAAGATATGTACTTACCAAACTCTAATGGTAATCGTGTGTATTATTATCAAATAGATGATACTGGATTACAGGAAGTTATTTCAGAACTACAAAGCCATCTTGATTTAGGGACTACGAACCTCGGACAAAATGAATCTACTAATCCGACAAATGGCGAGAGTTCAACAGACGGCGAAATCTCTACTGAATCAAGTGAAGCTGGTTACAATAGCGGATATTAATAGAATTATGCTTTATAGGAACCCCCAAACAAAAAACTGTTTGGGGGTTTTTATTCAGGCACACCTTACTCATACTGTTCTGTTGTACGTGTATGTTCTCTCTTGGGTGGGCTCATTCTCTCTTATTTTCTAGCTAGTGGTATGGGCATATCTCGTTTGTCCAGACTTCTTTCTATTTTTTTCTCTTCAATTAAAGGGGCACCTTATAAAGCAATTGATAGCCTTTTTATAAGAATGTACGGGAATTTTTACATGCATCTCCGTTTCTTGTTACTTTACACTTATACATGGCTTTCCCGCACTTCTCAGCCTTCTCCTTTTGGCTTTTGCACTTATACACGGCTTGTGCGCAGTTCCCTGGCTTTTCTCTCTCTGTTTTGCGCATTTACTCGGCTTCCGCGCAATTCCGTGATCTTTCTCTCTTACTTTTGCGCGTATATGCCATTTGCGCGCAGTTCTCCGGCTTTTCCCTCTCATTTTTGCGCGTATACACCGCTTGCGCGCAATTCTGTGATCTTTCTCTCTTACTTTTGCGCGTATATGCCATTTGCGCGCAGTTCTCCGACTTTTCCCTCTTGCTTTTGCGCGTATACACCGCTTGCGCGCAATTCCGTGCTCTTTCTCGCTTACTTTTGCGCGTATATGCCATTTGTGCGCAGTTCCCTGGCTTTTTCCTCTCATTTTTGCGCGTATACACGGCTTGCGCGCAATTCCGTGATTTTTCTCCCTTACTTTTGCGCGTATATGCCATTTGCGCGCAGTTCTCCGACTTTTCCCTCTTGCTTTTGCGCGTATACACCGCTTGCGCGCAATTCTGTGATTTTTCTCCCTTACTTTTGCGCGTATATGCCATTTGTGCGCAGTTCCCTGGCTTTTTCCTCTCATTTTTGCGCGTATACTCGGCTTGCGCGCAATTCTGTGATTTTTCTCCCTTACTTTTGCGCGTATATGCCATTTGTGCGCAGTTCCCTGGCTTTTCCCTCTCATTTTTGCGCGTATACACCGCTTGCGCGCAATTTCGTGATCTTTCTCTCTTACTTTTGCGCGTATACTCGATTTACGCGCAGTACTCAGGCTCTTCCTTCTTCTTTTTGCGCGCATATACTATTTACGCGCAGTTCTCTCTTATTCTCTTTCACTTTTACACAAATAGGATCCACGGATCGTGCGCAGTTCCCATTCTACCTTCTATTCGGCATCATCCTTCTAACAGCTCTCGCCACTTTTGTAGTTAACCAATGGCTCTAGATAAAGCTTTTTTCCCTTATCAACCTTATCAACCTTATCAACCTCTTAATCTACAAAAAAAGCTAACCAAATTGGTTAGCTTTTGTATCAGTTGCCTTTTCCTTTGAGTCTTTTCAATAAGGGCTGGTAGTCTTTCCCGAGTAGACCGATCAGTTCGGCAAATAATTCGAGCATTACAAGGACAACGGCTATTAGTAAGATGGCTCCCCATACTTTTGCTTGAGAGAAGATAATGGCAATCATGCCAAAAGTAGCTGCCATCGCGTAAATTAATAAGACTGTTTGGCGATGGGTAAAGCCTGCATTCAATAAGCAATGATGGAGATGTGATTTATCTGGTGCTGATATCGGTTGTTTGTTTAAAATCCTTCTAAATATCGCAAAAATCGTATCGGATAATGGGACACCTAAAATTAAAATAGGGATAATAAACGAAATCACTGTTACATTTTTAAAGCCGAGCAATGACAAGACAGCAATCATATATCCTAAAAAGAGAGCACCTGTATCACCCATAAATATTTTCGCTGGATGAAAGTTAAAGACAAGAAACCCGAGTGTAGCTACCATTAACAAAGAAGCCATGGCAATTACATACGTATTCCCCATGAATACAGCCATCCCAGCAATCGTAAATAGCGCAATCGATGATACTCCAGCTGCTAATCCGTCAAGACCATCAATTAGGTTAATTGCATTCGTCACACCAACAATCCATAAGATTGTAATAGGGATGGCAAAATAACCAAAGTCGATTCGATTATCGCCAAAGAATGGGTTGTTAATAAATTCAACTTCCACATTTCCCCAAAAAACTACGATTAATGCAGCAGCAATTTGCCCTAGCAATTTATATTTAGCAGGTAATTGATATTTATCATCTAACATACCGATTACAACGATGATAAATGCACCGACCATGATTGGGATATGCACTTCTTTATTTGGTGAGAAGATTAGCACACCGAGCATGAAGCTTAAATAAATTGCTAAACCACCTAAACGAGGCATCACTTTTTCATGGACTTTTCGATTATTTGGTTTGTCTGTTGCTCCTATCTTAAAGGCCAGTCGTTTTACCAGCGGTGTTAAAAGAACGGAGCATATAAAACATAATATTAAGGTCAAATAAATCATAAAGACCCTCCTTATGGATAGCATGCCCCTCTTTCACACTTGGAACCAGGCATAATTTACAAATTCGTACAAATGTATATCGAACCTATTATATCATAGTTGTACCATTTAAAAAGGTACTTTTTTTGACAAAATCCGCAAGATTTATGTCCAATTTTTGTAGGCGTCCATCACATTTTCCCGAAAATGCTCCACGCTAAACCACCTTGATGCATGTTTATAGAGATTTTCACCGATTTTTTTCAAGGACCCTACATAATGGGCATTTATCGCCTCTTCAATTGCCAGAGCTAATGCGTCCACATCTTTCACTGGAACAAGCCAGCCATAATCTTTCGATGGAATCAATTCACAGACTCCACCAACATCGGTTGAAATCACCGGCTTTTTCGCTCTTGCTGCCTCTAATAAGACAATTGGAAAATTCTCACTTAATGATGATAATAGATGAAGATCTGAAATTTGTAATAAGGCATCAATATCCTGTCTATATCCTAGAAATTTTATTTGTTTAGCTAATCCTTTGTTGTTCACAAAAGCTTTTAATTCTTGTTCTAAAAAGCCATCTCCTATTAAAAGGAGTTTGACCTGAGGTGCTTTAGCCATGACACGGCTGATGGCTTCTAAGGCAATCCGATGGCCCTTTACAGGTGTGAGTCTCGCCACCATAGCAATCACAAAATCATTCGCCTCAAGCCCTAACCCTTTGCGTTCAAGCGTACAAGACTGCATTTGTCTGTTAAAATCTATCCCATTGAAAATAGTCTTCACTTTACTCCCATCCACACCATGGGAGAGCAAGAGCTCTTTGGAACGATTAGAAATGGCGAAATAATAATCAGGGTGCTTCAAAAGCCATAAATGCAACTTAGTAAAGGCTTTTCCTTTCAAGCCCCGATTAAGAAAATCATCATAGGGATTGCTATGTAATGTTGTCACCCACTTACATTCTCGGGAGGTTTTTTTTAGCAAATAACCGTAAAGATTTGCTCGCGCACCATGTGTATGAATCATGGTCATTTGTTCTGCTTCAATATATTTCTTTAAACGCTGAATGACTGATAGATCATATCTTTTTTTCGTAGCGAAAAGCTTTACGCGAATCCCTCGCTCTAGTGCCTTCTGATAAATCGGCCCAGGTTCAAAAATCCCTAGCGTAAAAACAGTAGGGTCACTATTCTCTAATAAATCAAGAATATGTGTCATGCCCCCACCTGTATCATTCCCTGCATTTAAATGGAGTACTTTCATCGTTGATATTCCATCCTTCTTCATAGTATCAGACGGAACAGCTTAGAAAATAGTTGCAGATTCTAGGGTTTTTACATCAATCTCGCTTTCTGGATTGCCGTACTTGCTTCACAAATTGAGGTAAAACGAGCACCCTTCTCCAACGAGAGGGCTGCTTCAATAGGCGGTAAAACCACTCTAACTTAAGGTTTTGCCAAAATTCAGGCGCTCGTTTCATTTCACCAGATATAATGTCAATCGTGCCACCGACCCCCATGAATAACCCTTTAGAGAAGCGATGATAATTAGTGGTAATCCATTCTTCCTGACGTGGAAAGCCTAAAGCAACCAAGACGATATCTGGCGCTTTAGCTGCTACTTCTTCAGCCACTTGCCCATCTTCCCAATCAAAATAACCATTATGTCTACCGACAAGGTTAATTCCCGGATAATCTTTTTCTATATTTTCAGCTGCTCTTTTATTTACTTGTTCCCTTCCTCCGAGAAGATATACATGCCAGCCTTTTTTATTTCCTTCTTCTAATAAGGACATTGTTAAATCAAAGCCTGTTACACGCTCTTTTATCGGCTTTTGAAGCATATTAGCAGCAAGTAGAATCCCATTACCATCAGGCACCACGTAATGAGCAGACTGAATGATCTTTTGATAATCTTTATTCTCTTTGGCATACATAACGATTTCCGGGTTCGCTGTCACAACAATTGTTTTTTCTTGTTTATCTATATGGTTGGTTAAAATGGATTCCATTTCTGCAAAGCTTGTATTAATAAAGGGAACCCCAAGTATATTTACGTAATCATGACTCATTTTATAACCTCAATCTTTATCTTAATAGTCGGTGTTTTAGTTTATACCGTTCTGATTATACTAATAATAAAAAGCACTTTTCCTTAAAGGAGATTCATGATGAAAAAACAGCTTATCCAAGCTGCGGGACTCATAACAGGTATTGCAATCATTAGTAAGGTTCTGGGTTTTGTAAGAGAATTGCTTATGGCCTCTTATTTCGGTACTTCAACAGTGGCTGATGCTTACTTTGTAGCATCCATTATCCCTGTTTTATTATTCTCAGCAGTTGGCATGTCCATTACAACAGGTATCATCCCTCTATATGCTGAATTAAAAAAACAGCATTCACTAGAAGCACGAAACGTAGTAGGGGTACTTACGACTTTATTCCTCATTCTTGCATTAGCGATTACTGTCATCGCAATTCTATTCACCCCTATCATTACCCAATGGATGGCACCAGGGTTTACCGAAGAACAGTGGTATGTAACAAATGTATTAACGATTATCATGCTACCAAGCTTCTGCTTCTACGTTTTATCTGCCGTTTCAACTGGCATTTTAGAATACGAAAAGGAATTCGCACCACCAGCAATGGGAGCCATCCCGCAAAATATCCTGATTATCATTAGTATTGTCGTACTCTCACAGTTCTATGGGATATACGGTGTAGCCATTGCCACTTTGTTAGGAGCCATTAGTCAATTTCTTGTACAATACCCATTTATAAAGAAGTATAAAGTAATTCGACTTAATTTTCATTTTAAAACCTATTCTCTATTCATTAAAAGAACCTTTTTTTCTTTTATGCCATTAATTATTACGTCCATTGCTTTTCAGTTTAATACAGTCATTGATCGCTTTTTTGCATCTGGATTGATAGATGGTAGTGTTTCAGCCTTAAACTATGCAAACAAGCTGATGTTTCTGCCATTAAGTATCATTCTCCTATCCTTTATCACCGTGTTGTTTCCATCCATTATTGATACGGCGGCAGAGAATAAGAAAGAGCTTATACCACTGATCATTAGCGGTATGACGATTATTAGCTTAGTAGGCATACCTATTAGTGCGGTCATGTTAATAGAAAGCCGGACATTAATTGAAGTAGCTTATGAGAGAGGCGCATTCAATACGAACGCTACTACTATAACGAGCATTGCCTTTTTCTTTTATTCCATCGGTATGATCGCAATCGCATTAAAGGAATTTTTAAATCGTTCATTTATTGCCTTACAAAATGAGAAAATGACCATGATAGCTGCAATCGTCTCTATTATCGTCAATATCATTTTTAGTTTGATTTTAACACCTTTAATGGGCATTGGTGGTGTAGCCTTGGCTACTTCTATCAGCATGGTCTCACAGACGGCTGTTTTGCTATATTTTTTACGGAAGGAATTAGACATACCGAGAAAAGAGATGAAGGATTTATTATTTTCTCAAGGGAAAGTACTCACGATGTTCTTACTCGTAACTGGCGTTCTTTTCGGCTTACATAAGCTCTATCATTCCTACTTACCAGCACTGCTGTCGATATCAGTGACAACCTTCATCGCCGTCATTTTCACTATACTAGTCGCTACATTATTGAGAATATCCGAAATGGAAAAGTTGACTGAATGGGCAAGGACACTCAAGAGAAAATTCTAACATAATCAATCAAACGTTTGTTTAAAAATTGCGTTCATTCGAAATGTGCAGCTTGAGAATTCTTAGTTCATAGAATTCTCAAGCTGCACGTATTGGATTCCACAGGCTAGCCAAGCCATTAGTACAGCTAAATAAATACTCACACCAGGCGCTGTTAATACATGACCAGCGATAAAAGCGATACCAAGACCTAGAGCTATTCCAGTGAGTACTAAAATGACCTCTAAGTCCATCATTCGTTTCATATTTTGAAATGCTTGTTTAATCAATTGCCAAAGCATATAGACAAAGGGCAGCAAATATAAGCTAAACCCTATCATTCCTAATGAATAGAATAAATCTAAAAAATCCATCTCAATCGTTTTAGCTTCATCCGTAAAGTTGCCACCATAACCCATGCCAAAAAGCTTTTGCATCCAAGGCGCCTCTTGAAAATAAGCTTGATACTCTTCCCAGTAAGTTTTCCTGCCGCTATAGACAATGTTATCCTTTTGTTCACTTGTTATCACTTGTGTTTTCCCTTCTTCTTTTGAAACACCAAGCCAATCAAGCTGTAGCTCCATGTTATGGGCAACTGGAGTATATGGTGTCATAAGAATAAAAACAACAAACAAAATGCCAAGTGTAACTAATTTAGTTCTTTGTATGTATTCTCTTTTTACCAAACGAAGAACAATAGAGGTACCAATGCTGATAAGCAATGTAATCAAAATCGCCCCATAACCCACTTTCGTCCCTAAAGCCAGCAACCCATACATAACCGTGAGTAATCCTACCATTAACCACCACGAACCTTTTAAGGCAAAATATAGTACAACCGGTAACCCCATAGCCAAAATGGCACCAATCTCATTGCCAGCATAAAACCAGCCAACATGACCACTCTTCCAATAATCATAACTAGGAAACGCAGTATCAGAAAGCCCCGCCACCGTCATCATCGCCCCAGTCAAAATCACAGCTATCATCAAATAATAGAGCGGAGAAATCCTAAACCCTCTGCGAAAAACCACTAGAAAGAATAGAAAACAGACAACAAAATAAACATTTTTCAATAACCATTTCAGCTCAGTTCCCCACATAAAAACAGGTTTCATCGTAAACTGAACCCCAATCGAAATCACAATAAACAAGCCAAATAACAACAGATAGCCTAAAATCACGGGTTTTCTTACATATGATGTAAATAATAAGTAAACACATATAAATAATAAGAAACAAAAACGCATCGCTAAACCAAGCGTAAATGCCTGATCATTCAAACGAATAGACAAAGATGTAAGCACATCAATAATTGGCTGTAATAACAAAAAAAGCATACTCAGCCACAACACCTTATTTCTCTTTTCAGTCTTCAGCATAAATAAACAACCTCTTTGGTGGAATTTGTATGGTTTTAGTATGTGAGGAAATTGGGAATTTACTATAAGAGGTGCAAAATATGTTCATTAGATTTTCCCGTACTATTTTAGAAAAGAGAAACATGTAAACACAAAAAAACCGAGGGTATTCCCCTCGGTATAGTCATTATTTAAATTGCTGTAGTAAATCATAAGAAGAAGTATAAACTTTTGCTTGTTTTGCATTTGTAAAGGTTAAATAGTCACCGTAAATCCAACCTTGTTTACCATTAACTGAAATGCGATACCAAGTTGTATCATATGGATAACTGCCATTAGTTTTTACATCCGTGTTATATCCTAATACAATCACTTCAGTTGAAACTTTTAATGTGCCAATGACATTACTATTATTATTAACATAAGGGAACGATCTCCAATTCGCATTGGTGTTGATTGTTGCCTTCGTACCAGCCGGCATGTTTTTAACAACATCTGATGGATATGGCTTGCCTGCTGGAATATCCCTACTCCAATTACCTGATGGTGCAGGACCATTGCTCGTTACAACATTTGTAGACGAGTAGTACTTAGCGTCATACGGCTGTAAATCTTCCATTAACCGAGCAATTTTATTTTGCCAATCTTTATCCGTTGCATATTTTACATTCATGCCAATTAAGTCTGGTCCATTGTACCATTTACCATTAGGAGTTAAATAATCGGATTTCACTTGGTACGCTACATTACTAATACTATCTTCTACACTATCAAAATAGTAACCGCAAGTGAATGGACAAACATCATACGCCCCGTATCCATATAAGTTATTTTTATAATCGAACAAGTTGGATTGCTTTCCCCAACCAGTCTCTAAAATTGTATGCGCTACTAAGTAAGTTGCGTTTACCCCATATTTATTTTGAACATTAATAAATTCTTGGGCATAATCCTTTAACTTACTATCCCCATGACCTTTGCGATCAAATAAAGCTTTGATTTCCTGTACAGTCAGCTTTGCAGGTTTTCTTAAGTCAAGATTGAGATAACCTGGTTTTTCTGTACTGAGGTCATCTTTGTGGATGTAGCCTGTTACCCAATTTCCGTTTACAGAAACAGTAGCCCTGTACCATTCTGAAGTAAATGGATAAACTTTTAGTAAATCACCTTGTTTGTATTTTTTAATTGCACTAGAAGATTTTGACGCAATGTTATATACGTTCAAAGTGTCTGGCACTGCATATAATCGTACATCCTTCGAGGATTGCGAAGCATTTTCTACATGACTAGCTGCAATATAACCTGTTTGTTTTTTCCCATTCACATAGACTGTTGCCTTATACCAACCACTAATAAAGGATTCATATTTCAATATGCTACCGATCTTATATGATTTCCATGTACCGGAAGTTACATTCGCCATTTTATAAATAGGAGTAGATGATTTCAATGCCACCCCTTGATAAGTAGCAGGGTTTTTTACAGGGATTTCCACATCAGAGGCATGGATATATCCTGTTTGTGGCTTGCCACCAATATAAACAGTAGCCTTATACCACCCTGTAATAAATGTCTCAAATTTTAATAATGTTCCTTTAGCATATGACTTATGGGAACCAGAGCTTCTAGAAGCACTTTTATACACATTAACAGAATCTTTCGATGCTACGCCATGTAATGTTTCTGGATTAGTTGTAGGTAAGGAAACATCTGAAGACTTTATGTACCCAGTGGTTGCTTTACCATTAATATAGACCGTGGCAGAATACCATCCAGAAATAAAACTTTGGAACTTCAAGATACTACCTTGTGAATAGGTTTTTAAAGTTTTAGAACTTGTAGTTACTTGTTGATAAACTTTTGTTGGTGATTGTAAACCTACACCCTGATAAGTATTTGGCTGAGAAGTAATATTTTCTACATCACCTTTGTATATATAACCCGTTTGCCATTTTCCATTTACAGAAACGGTAGCCTCATACCAACTTGAAGTTAGGGTAGTATACTTCAAGACGCTTCCAGTATTATATGATCTTAGTACACTTGCATTTTTTGATGCCTTAGAATAAACCTTTGTAGTTGTAGTTGCTACTCCTCGAAGTGTTTTCTTATCTTGAATGTTCTCTACGTCTGTCTTTTTAATGAAACCGTCGCGCCACTTTCCATTTACTGATACAACCGCTTTATACCAATCGTTATTATAAGCTTCATATTTCAGGATTGACCCTTGAGCATAATTTTTTAAAGGCTTGGCACTTTGATTAGCGCTATCATAAATTACAGTCGGGCTTTTAAGTGCAGCACCATAGAGTGTTTGACTGACAGTTGCAGCAAATGTAGACATTCTTGCTTTAGGCTCTACAACCTCTTCTTTTTCTTCTTGGCTAACTTCCAATTCTCCATCGAGATCTTCACTTGGTGTACTTTCTTCCATCTCAATAGAATCAGTTTCTTCTAAAGAGGAAGCGTTGTCCTCAGGTTCCTCTACTGTTAAATTCTCACTTTTATCTAAGTTTTCTTGTGAGTTGTTTTGAGGAACCTCATGGTCTTCAGCCACATCGATTTCTTCCGTTTCGCCCGGCTCATTCTTTGCCTCTTCATCATGATTGTTTAAATCAAATAGCCTTGCTTCGCGGAATTCATTCGCTTCCGCTTTTTCTACAATTCTACTATTCTCTATATAACCTTGTTTTGTTTCTGTTTCATCCTCAAAAGAATATTCTACAAAGGAAAAATATTGTCCCCAGTTTAATACCAATACTTCAGAATCATCTTTTATAGTAAATAAAACTTCTGATTCACTATTTTCTTCTTCGTAGACAGAAATATCACCATCAATTTCTTCAGCAAATACCATTGCCACATATGTTTCAGGTAGAGATTCCGCTTTAACAAACGAAATATTCTGTGGTATACTCTGTAAAATTAATAGCAAGACTAAAAAACTAACAAATATTTTTTTCACTACTTTTCCCCCATGTAAATCTATACTTTATCTTAGGGATACATGTAGCGGTCCTTACATAACTATCAGATTTACACTTGAAGCAAATATTTAATTTTTCAAAAAACCGGTAGCTATCATAAGAGATTTCCTCTACACGCCCACCTAATACTAAATAAAACTCTACACCTCCTAAACTCACAAAATTCACTTTACCAAAGCCATTGACTAGTAACCAGCATTACTTTTAATATCGACAATTTGTCTTATATTTTTACAATTTTTTATAGATTGCAGTTCTTTTGACGCGTATTTATTCCTACACAAGCAACAAAAAAAACGTACAAAAGGCACTTTTAAGATGCTTTTGTACGCTTAACTTTATATTAAACATTTTCCACTTTTCCAAAGACTGTTTCTACAACTTTCTTGCTTGATTTTCCTTCTTCAAGAGAACAAAACCTGTTATAAAATTCATCAAAATATAGTGGAAGCTTAAAATTATTCTTCTCTAATAATTTAATTTCTTCGATTAATTGTTCTGTTTCTTTCACTAATGGTCCAGGCGCATACTTCTCAAAATCAAAGTAAAAACCTCTTAATTGATCACGATAACTCTCTATATCATAAACATAAAATAACATAGGTCTTCTTAGATTGGCATAGTCAAAGAACACAGATGAATAATCAGTAATCAACAAATCAGAGATTAAATATAATTCCCTTATATCTTCATAAGTTGATACATCATATACGAATGGTTTGTAAGAAGTTATATCTATATTTTCAGCAATCAAATAATGCATTCTTAATAGAATAACATATTCATCACCTAAGGATTCTTTCAAGCTTTGTAAATCTAACTTTAAATTGAATCTATACATCCCTACTTGATGGTATTCGTTGTCTCTCCAAGTGGGAGCATATAAGATTACCTTTTTATTCAGTGGTATGTTTAATTTTAATTTAATTCGTTTTATTGTATCTTCTTCGTTACCCAAGTTTAAAATATCGTTTCTCGGGTAACCAGATTCAATAATTTGCTTATTAAAATTGAAGGCTCTACAAAAGATTTCTGTAGAATACTGATTAGGTGAAATTAAATAATCCCACCTAGAAGATTCCTCTAAAAAGTTTCTCTTATATTTTTCTGTCGTTGTCCCAGGCATATGAACTTCATTCATATCTGCTGCCAACTTTTTCAATGGCGTACCGTGCCATGTTTGCAGATAAATTGTATTCTTGGGTTTCGGAATCCATAATGGAGTCCGGCTGTTAAAAACCCAGTATTTTGCTCTTGCCATAATTAATAACCATGAAATCGAAAATCTATTAATAGTTTGTAAATCCTTGCCTTTAAATGCTTCTTCATACCTAGGGTCAATACTCCAATACATATCATAACCCGTACTATTTATCTTTAAATACTCGTATATAGCTCTAGGATTACAACTATATTGTTTTCCCAAAAAACTTTCAAAAACGATTACATTTTTCCTTGCTGGTAACATACCAAGGACTTTAAATATTAATCGGTATACCTTCTTAATTATACCTAACTTTTTTATTTTCGAAAGCACTCTCCATCACCTTAGTACTCGTCAATACAATTTATTCACTAAAAAATTGGTTGACTATTTTATTTGAAGCATTCCCATCTTCTAAAGAACAGTACTTATCTTTAAACTGTTGATATTTATTACTGTACTTTAGATGTACATTTTGAATTTCTTTAACTGACTGGACAATATCCTCAGTATTATACAGAAAAGGACCAGGTGCTTCTTTTTCAAAATCCATATAAAACCCTCGAACGTCATTCTTATATTCTTCAAAATCATATGTGAAAAACAAAAGTGGTTTTCCTGTATTAGCATAATCAAACATAACTGAGGAGTAATCTGTCATTAATATATCACTGATCAAATATAGCTCCTGAATTTCTGGATAGTTCGATACATTGTATACAAACTCTCTTAGTTCACTAGGTATTGTTAGTTTATTACTAATGACGACGTGCATCCTAACTAAAAGAATGTACTCATCTCCTAATTCTTGCTTCATTCTATTCAAATCCATATTTAGTTCAAACATAAATTTATTCGTACCTTGTGTTACATTATCCCTAAATGTTGGAGCGTATAAAATAATTTTCTTATCGTTAGGGATATTTAGTTGTCTCTTAATAGTAGCAATTTTCTTCTCATTACTATCCTTATAAAAAATGTCATTTCTAGGGTATCCTATTTCTAATACCTCTCCTTCATACTTAAATGCGCTTCTAAATGCATTTGTCGCATATTGACTAGGTGAAATTAGATAATCCCAATTCTTCGTGGCACTATGAACTCTTTCTAGATAAGTATCATCCCTACCTTGAATTGTCTCTATATCAAATAACATTCGCTTCAAAGGTGTGCCGTGCCATGTTTGAATATAAATAGTATCAGTTCTTTTCTTAATATATGTCGGGAAGTTTTGATTATTAATCCAATACTTAGCTCGAGCTAAGTAATAATAATACCTAATACTTAACCTTTTAACCTTTATTGTAGAAGGGTCCATGAAACGTTTGTTCTTATTGTATATCCATACAGTTTTATATTTTTTATCTCTCTTGACTAACTCTTCATAGATATACCTTGGACTATCAGCATATTGCTTCCCTAAACCACTTTCAAAAATTATTAACTTTTCATCGATTGGTAAGACAAGCTTCATTATTTTATATAAAACTTTTACAATCGGGAAATATAAACTTCCTTTTCTAAACCTTTTATATATGGCTCTAATATATTCACTTCCATATAATATTTCCTTTACAGACTTTCTTTTATGCTTCAACTTTTCAGTTGCTTTATAAATTCTTTCACAAGATTTTTCATCTTTGTATTTCAAGAATTTTTTTGCTCTTATAATATTTTCTGGTTTAGTTTTAAAATCCTTTTCAGCATACAGTTCTAACGTTTTTAAAATTTCCTCATGATCATATAAAATATCTCCAGGTAAATCATTATCTAAATCAAGATGTGATGGCCTCTTACCAATAAACCTATTTCTATCGAATTGATAGTAAATAATTGGTTTTTCTAAAAAGCTAAAATCAAATGCAACACTTGAATAATCGGTTATCATCAAGGAACTTTCTTTTAAAAGATCTTGGACATCAACTTCCCCTTGTGTAACTATCTTAATAGGGCTATCGTTAAAAAACGATGAAAATCTTTGCATATTGGGGTGTAGACATAAAACTATATCAAAATTATATTTTTTTGATAGTTCATGGAGCTTTGGATGATTAACAAGTTGTTTATATCTAGCGAAATACTCACTTTCGAAAAAAACTTCGTCATTAACAATCCACTCTCGCCACGTAGGTATAATTAATAACTGCCTTTTTACTTTAGTTTTATTATCAAATAAGCTATCAAATCTAGAAAGACCAGTAACTGCTACAGTATCTGGTGAATAACCAAAGTCTTGTACAATTATATTTTTTTCATAATCTGAACTAACGATAAACATGTCTGTATCAAAACTTGGAGAATTTACTCCATAGAAATGTTTTGTGTTTTTAGTTCCTATAACACCATGTTGGAGAAATACTTTTTTAGCTTTAACCAATTTCTTAAACTTTTCAGTTCTCATTGGGAATAAATAATCTGCATGATGAGAACCCAATATTTTTGATGCCATAAGAGTATACAATATATGTTTTTTAGATCCATATATTAGAATGTTCCCTAATGATTCTACATTCCTTCTCTCAGGAGAATCCTCTTCTATAACATAATATACATTCTTATTTGGATGGTTTTCTCTCATATATTTAAAAAAACGATATCCTGTATCCTGAGCTTTATATGGACGTTCACCAACAATCCAAATATCCTTTCTTTTATAGAAAGGTCTTAATAACCATGCAAAATTTACCACATTATTCAAATAACCAAAGATATCTTCCTTAAACTTATTTACTTGCAAAGATAAATTAAAATGCTTGATGGTAAAATATGGGGTCAACACTAGAACATTGTTACCCTCTTTAAAATTAACTTCTTTAGAATATCTCTTAACTTTTCTATTTGGACGCCCTAACCTAACAGTTTTAGCTTCAATTTTATTTCCAAAATCGATTTCAAAAAAGAAATCAAATATATCTTCTACAACTAAATCCATACCCTTATAATTATTAAATTCAATGGAAGCATAAAAATCGTATAAATGTCTCCCACTTGAATTATAGGATTTTTCATTGTTTATTTTTATATCGACTGGTATATTTATTTTATTTCCAGACTCTCTTCCAGAAAGTAACAATGAAGCACTTTTCACTTCCATATACTTAGTGTTTAAAGTACCTTCTAAGCTAAATACATCACTATTAGATTCAATTTTAGTCAATTTCACAATAGGCTTTATAGATATTTCACTGTCTACTGCCATTGATAATATTTTTGATTTATTGATATATAATTGCATGGAGGAATCTGTGTCTTCTACCTTTTGTAGCCCAGTACAAATGGTTTCTAGATATTTACCTATTGGGCTCAAATATTCTATAAATTGTTGATTACCTTCGACGATTTCTTCAAACTCATGTTTACTTATTTTTTCAAAGCGTTTTTCACTTAATTGCTCTCTCGGAACCCTTATTAGAAAGAAAAAATCATATATTCCTTCTGTTAGTGATTCTTTATATTGAAATAAGTTAAATTCAAATGAGAATATGTTGGTTGCTTTCATTTCTGCTAATTTGCAACTAAAATCCCTCTCCCTAGACTTCACCCAAACTTCTTTCACAGTATAACCATTCAATAATTCACCGGTTATCGTAATATTCATCATACTATCTTGAATAATATTTAATTTCTTTTTAAATCCATTATTTTTTCCTTTCTTAGAAAAGAATACTTTTTTTAGACGTTTAAAAGCCATGATTGTTATTCTCCACCTTATATTTCCAAATTGAATTTTATGTTATTTTCTTGTTTTAAACGTTCACTTTAAACCTCTCTACAATTATCACAAATTTAATAACGTTGTCAATAAAACCTTTAATCATACGATATATGTACTATCTATTGTAACCTTTTTTAAACAATGTATTTAAAAAACTAATTACGTACAAATAACATTTCTTACATTATGATAAAAATAACCTTGAATTTTAGCTTTATGACTTAAATTGATATATAATACTTACATAAGGTGAATTGTTGGAGGAATTAGCCATAATAACCAACTTTCTAACTTGATAAGACTATCAATTTGTTTTAAAATTGAACTATTGATTTTTACAAAAAACGACATTTACCAACGAAATTATAAATTTTACTAAACCTATTCTAGGAGGTTTTTCGTATGAAAAAGGTATTAACATATGGCACTTTTGATTTATTGCACTGGGGCCATATTAATCTATTAAAAAGAGCAAAGGACCTTGGAGATCATTTAACAGTTGCTATTTCTTCTGACGAATTTAACAAAATTAAAGGTAAAGAAGCTTACCACAGTTTTGAAAACAGAAAAATGATTCTAGAATCTATTCGTTATGTAGATAAGGTCATTGCTGAAGATAACTGGGATCAAAAAGTTCAAGATGTAATTAATAACGATATTGATGTTTTTGTTATGGGCGATGATTGGGAAGGAAAATTTGATTTTTTGGAAGAATATTGTGAAGTAGTATACTTGCCTCGAACAGTAGGTATTTCTACATCTAAAATTAAAAACGATCTTTTCGAAGTACAAAATGGCTAGAGAAATAGCTATAAATATCTACTTATTCTTTTTTGGAATGGTCTTTAAATTTTTTAATATTCTTTTTCCAAGTAAGGATAAAGTTGTTCATGTAGTTTCTTTTTCTGAGAATAGCATAAATATATATAAAGAATGGAAGCGACAAGAGCAATCTTGTCGCACTATTTTTTTATTGACGAAAAGTTCATTAACATCTGAATTCAATGCTATTAAACAAGATGATGATCAAATTTTACAATTCACCCCATCATCACCCATCGCCTTTTTAGAAGGCTTGTTTCATCTGGCAACGACAAAAATTGTTTTAGTCGATAATTACTATGGTTTTTTAGCAAATATTCGATTTAAAACAGAGGTGAAGTGTTACCAACTTTGGCATGCGAATGGAGCGATTAAACGTTTCGGATTGAAGGATCCTTCAAATAAAAAAAGAAGTAAACAAGCATTAATACGTTTTCAAAAAGTATATAAACAGTTCCACCAAGTCATTGTTGGATCGGATAAAATGAAGGAAATTTTTAAAGAAGCGTTTAACCTAAACGAAAATCACTTCCTACCTATTGGGATACCAAGAACAGATGTGTTTTTTCACGAAGAAAGTATTTATAAGAAAAAAGAGCGATTACTGCAACAATATCCTGAACTGCGTACCAAGAAATTAATACTATATGCCCCTACATTTAGGGATGAGAACTTAGAGACTTATGAGCTCAAAATTGACTTAGAACTATTGTATCAAGATCTAAGAGATTCCGATTACCTCATACTTTTAAAGCTTCATCCAGCAATCAGAAATACAGTAACTATCGATGACAGTATGAAAGATTTTGTTTATGATTTCTCTCACTTTGCTAACACCAATGAATTACTTTTCATAACAGATATTTTAGTAACAGATTATTCTTCTATTCCATTTGAATTTTCATTACTGAATAAACCTATGATTTTTTATCCATATGATTTAAATCATTATAAAGAAAGTAGAGGGTTTTGGACCGAATATAAAGAACTTGTACCCGGTCCCGTTGTTTCTTCCACTAATGAGCTAATTGAAGTCATTCGTCAGCAAAGTTTTGATTACCATTTAATAAATACATTTAATCATGAGTGGAATACTAATAATGACGGTAAAGCGAGTTATCGATTCGTGAAATATTTACAAGCAGACTTACATTCTGAACATAAAAAAGTAGAGCGTAACCAATAGTTACGCTCTTCCTTTATACTTATTTTAATTAAAGTATTGATTCAAACCGTTATAAATTCCTTTAGCTGCTTTTTTCTGATAAGCTGCTTTCGTAACAACATCATATTCTTCAGGGTTTGAAAGAAATCCTAACTCTACTAAGACTGCCACATTTTGATTCTCACGAATGACATGGAAGTTCCCATTATTTTTAACCCCACGATCTCGTAACCCTGTTTCAGCGACAACGCCATCTTGAATCAATTGGGCTAGCTCTCGTTCATTCTCATTAGAAGGTAAATAATAGGTTTCAATTCCATTAGGACTAGGGTCTGGATTTGAATTATAGTGAATGCTAATGAAAGCATCTGCACTATATTGATGGCTAATTTCTACACGTTCAGCTAATGTTAAATATACATCAGTAGACCGAGTCATGATTACCTCAGCTCCTGCGGCATTTAAATAAGAACGCAGATAATTAGCGGTGTTAAGATTCAAGTCTTTTTCTATGCCCATTGCCCCTGGGTCATGACCACCATGTCCAGGATCAAGCACAATAACTTTTCCTTGTAATCCTTTTTCCATCGTATTCGTTTTAATATAACCAGTATGAGCTTTTCCATTTACAATCACAGTCACTTCATACCAATTCGATGTAAAGGTTTTATATTTAATTTTGGAACCTTTACTATAAGTTTTCAAGACACTAGACGTATTAGAGGCCTTTGTATAAACTGTCACTTTTGATTGTGCTGTACCTGTTAATGTTTGTTGTGGGTTTTTACTATTTTCAACATCTTTTTTATTGATATAACCTGTTGTTGCTTTTCCATTTACATAAACAGTTGCTTCGTACCAGTTGTCAGTATACGAACGATACTTAAGGATGGACCCAGAGCCATAGCTTTTCAGCACATTAGCTGAAGTTGATTCGTCTGCATATACCTTTGTTGGCGAGGCCAAAGCCACTCCTCTATAATCAGTTCTAGCTGCATCCTCGTCAATAGTTGCGCTTTTTTGAATATAGCCTGTTGTTGCTTTTCCATTTACATAGACAGTTGCTTCATACCAATTCTTCGTGAAGGTTTTATATTTAAGGGTACTACCTTCATTATAGCTTTTTAGGATACTTGAGCTTGTTGAAGTACTGCTATATACATTGACACGTTTTTTAGCAATGCCACTGAGTGTCTCTTGCTTCGCATCACTATTGATTACATCACTTTTATGAATATAACCCGTAGTCGCTTTTCCATTCACATAGACAGTCGCTTCATACCAATTCTCAGTATGTGTTCTGTATTTTACACTTGTACCTTCATTATAGCTTTTCAACACATTAGATGATTTTGATAATCCGCTATACACATTGAGTTTTTCATTTTTCACCACACCATTTAACGTAGATTGTGGTGTGTTTTCTGGAATCACATCATCTTCATGAATGAAGCCATATTGCCATTTACCATTTACATAAACTCTCGCTTCATTCCATTGAGCAGAATATGTTTGGTACACAACCGTATGCCCTTCCTTATAACTCTTTAAGACATTCGAGTTTTTAGACGGTGTAGCATAAACATGTAGATTCTCGTTATAAACGATTCCTCTCGAACTCTCTTGCTTTTCAACAAGTAAGTCAACATCATCACTATTGATGTAACCAGCTACTGCCTTACCATTTACATAAACAGTTGCTTGTAACCATTGATTATTTGACTTTTCAAATTTAAGAATTTTACCTTGAGAGTAGCTCTTTAACACTGTAGAATTTCGACTGGATTCTGTGTAAACATTTGTGGGGTTTTTAAGTGCGACACCTTGTACAGTAACTAAAGCTTTACTCATAAGCATTCTTGATTTTACAGGTTGCTCATCACTTACTTCCTGTTCATCTGGTACCGCTTGTTGTTCTTCTTCTTTTAATTCATCTTTTTGACTTTCTTCTTCAGTGAGTTCATCCTCTTCAGTAAGATTATCTTGTCCTTCTGTTGAGTCGATAGAAGTATTCTCCTCACTTACCGCCTCTTCCTCATTAGGAGCATTCTCTTGCGGTTCTTCTGTCAAAGGGGTCTCAATCGTTTCTTCCTGTTTCTCATCACTTAGCTCTTCTTCATCAGGTTTATCTTGAACAATCGCATATTGATCAATTTCTTCATTAAGGACGTAACCAAGTACTTCATTATCTTCTTCGTCCTTTGTTTGAATATAAGAGTACTCGTCCCCTAATTCTACGATATCAAATACTGAATCTTTAATTAAATGAAATAAAATCTCGCTTTCTTGTGAATCTTCAAGATATACAGCAACTTGTTGTTCTTCATTTACAACATATGTAATTGGTTCTTGTTCAACACTTTTATTATTTATCTCATTCGCATATCCTATATTCGAAGTTAAACCGAATACTAATAAAGCAATAAGAAACATGGAAATATGTTTCTTTAGTTTAGTCATTTTCTCCTCCTCTTCTAAAGTTATGATACTTTATAACTAATTTTCCAGTAGTGCTAAATTCTACATACCCCACCATTCATATTAACATATTAAAATATGACAGTATTTATTATTTTTTTTACATTCACTTTACGAATGAGAAGAACTTTTGTCTAATACTGTCTATTTTACATTTATTTTATATCCACCGAACTAATAATTTGGTATTCTATAACATATATCGATTAAATTAACATTTATATGGAGGAAAAGAAATGCGTAGCCAACCTAAGAAAAAGAAGCCGTTATGGTTAAAAATAACTGGTTCTATTGTTCTGTTAATAGTCATTGCAGTTGGCATCTATGGGTTAATGGTCTATCGTTCTGTTTCAGGGGCTGTAGAAACGATGCATCAACCAATCAAGTATAAAACAGAGAAAAGAGAGCAGGAGCTTACACTGACTGAGAAAGAGCCATTTTCTGTTTTAATGCTCGGAGTAGATGAAAGAAGCGGAGACAAAGGGCGTTCAGATACAATCATTGTTATCACTGTTAATCCAAATGACCAATCAATGAAAATGTTAAGCATCCCAAGAGATACACGTACAGAAATTGTCGGTAAGGGCATTGATGATAAGATTAATCATGCTTATGCATTCGGCAATGAGGAAATGGCAATGGCCACGGTGGAAAACTTCCTTGATATCCCAATTGATTATTATATTAAGGTAAATATGGAAGGATTTAAAGATATTGTTGATGCGGTTGGAGGCATTACAGTTAACAGTTCCCTCGCATTTGCACAAGGGAATTCTTCCTTTACAGAAGGGACAAACACCTTAAATGGCGACGAAGCATTATCCTATGTCAGGATGAGAAAAGAAGATCCAAACGGTGACTTCGGTCGTCAAGACCGTCAGCGTCAAGTGATTCAAGGAGTCATTAAAAAAGGGATGAGCATTAACACACTCACAAACTATGATGACATCTTAGATGCGTTAGGAAAAAATGTTAGAACGAACTTGTCTTTCAACGAAATGCGTGATATCCAAAAAAATTATAAAAATGCAGTCGGAAAAATTGACCAACTAACCATATCCGGAAATGGTCAGCGTATCAATGATATTTGGTATTTAATCGTTTCGAATGAAGAGCAATTAAAAGTACAAGAAGAATTGAAATCACACTTAGATATATAAGAAAAAAAGGTCTTATTCTATCAACCTATTCGGTTAAGAATAAGACCTTTTTTTAACTTCTTTTAATCAACTGAAGTGAGCTTATTGTTCCATCTTCTACTCCTTGAAATAAGTAATCAAATTCTTCTCCATGATATAAGAAAGATTTCGTCTCTTCTAACTCCATATCTGGTTCTCCTAATTGATTAAATAAGGTATCTGTAGATGGACCATTCATATCAATAATCACACCATTGATTACTTCATCTTTGTAAATAAATTCTGTATGTTCAAGAGGTTCCTCCATCACTTGCCCTTTCCCTAAAGTATTCATAACAGTTTCTAGAGGGATATCAGGACCGACAATGCCATTTAATTTGTTCTCAATCTCTTGGTCAACAACTGTATTATTTAATCTTGCCAAAACCGTTGTACTAACCCAGCCTTCCTCATTATCATTTAGTTGGATTTTAGCCCATCCGTCTTCTTCTTCTAATACTTCATATGGAAAACCAAAAATAGCAAAGTCTATTGCTTCACTTTCCATTGTTGGCTCTTGTCTTATATTAGCACTTGAGACAGTTATATACCTAATATCTAATGATTCATCCTTTAAACCTTCTTCTATAACTTTGGGTTCTTCTGATCCTGCAGATGATTCAGTTTGGTTGTTCTTCACAGTCGGAGTCGCTGAGTGATAATTATTTATTAAAACTAGCGTGCTAACGGATAATAATATTAAGAGTGCACTTAATCCTAAAACAAATTTCCATTTTTTACGACTAGGTTTTGTACGTTTTTTTACTCTTGAACTTCGCTGAATATCACTAGAACCAATGTTAGCATTATCGGGTTCAATGTTGTCAGTATAATTATTCAACTGACTACGCCTATCTAAAATATCCTGTCTAAATTTCTTCTGTTCCTCTTTGGTTAGTGATTTAAAATCCTTTAGGAACTTTTCATACTTTGGAATAATTTCATCGATAGTCCCGTAATCTCTCACTTCTCCCGCCTCTAGCCATAATGCTTTATCACAGAACTTCTTTACCTGTGCAATACTATGACTAATAAAGAAGATGGTTTTACCTTTTTGTTTAAATTCATTCATCTTATCTAAACATTTATCAGTAAAGGTTTGGTCACCAACCGAGAGGGCTTCATCAATGACAATAATATCAGGATCAATATTTACAGAAATGGCAAAGCCTAATCGTGACTTCATACCACTAGAATAGTTTTTAACTGGTTGGTCGATAAACTTACCAATATCAGCAAAGTCAATAATCTCAGGCATCAGCTGCTTAATTTCTCTCTTATTAAACCCTAACATGAGACATTTTAATTCAATATTCTCTCGACCTGTTAATTGATTGTTAAGCCCTGATGCAATAGCAATAAGCGATGCACTACCATTAATCGTTATATTACCAGTGGTAGGAGGTACTACTCCTGTAATAAGATTGGACAGTGTAGATTTTCCAGCACCATTAATACCAATCACACCAATGACATCACCTTGGTAAGCAGTGAAGTTGATATGTTGCAATCCGTAGAAATCTTCACCGTATCCTTTAGGTACGAATATATCTAATAGTTTTTCTTTATTGTTTTGATACATTTTAAAACGCTTCGTTACATTTTCAAAATGAACTGATTCAATGGCCATATCTTTTTCCCCATTATTTATTAAATTAGTCCTTTTTACTATACCAAATTTTGCAAAGAAAAAAAGGCTAAAAATCAATTTAGCCTCACACTTCATAAACATTTATTTAATTTGTTACAAGTCCTGCTTGCTTCTTCATTGCCTTTTCTTTAAAGGCACGCTTCTCGGAAGCATTCATCGCTTTATATTCCTTTAAGAAAGCCTGATATTTTGGCATGACTTCTTTAATCGGACCAAACTCTCTCACTTCACCATACTCCAGCCAAAGTGCTTTCTCACAGAAACGATTCATTTGACCAATCGAGTGACTAATAAAGAAAATTGTTTTTCCTTTTGCTTTAAACTCATTCATCTTATCTAAGCATTTATCGGCAAATGTCTGATCACCTACTGAAAGTGCTTCATCAATCACTAATATATCCGGATCAATATTTACAGAAATAGCAAAGCCTAAACGTGATTTCATCCCACTGGAATAGCTTTTGACCGGTTGATCAATAAATTTACCTATATCAGCAAAATCAATAATTTCCGGCTCTAACTCTTTAATCTGCGCTTTACTAAAACCGAGCATCAGACATTTTAATTCGATATTTTCGCGCCCAGTCAATTGATTATTCAAACCTGAATTGACAGCAATTAATGCCGTCTTCCCATTGATGGTTACCTCCCCTGTAGTAGGTGGGATAATGCCGGCAAGGATATTGGACAGCGTAGATTTACCAGAACCATTCACTCCAATAAATCCAACAACGTCACCTTTTTCAGCTGTAAAACTAACATTTTGCAACGCGTAAAAATCTTCACCATAACTTTTCGGTAATAAAATATCTAATAACTTTTCCTTATTACCATCATACATTTTATATTTTTTTGTAATATTGTTTAAAACAACTGAATGTTCCATAATTCACATCCATCTTATAGAAAGTCTACGAAGCGATCTCTAAATTTCACATGTAAAATCGAACCAACGACAAATAATAGTATAGTAATTCCCCAGAAATAAAGGCTATATTCCCAATTCACAAATGGATACCAATTTAGACCTAAGATTGTCGCACGATATCCTTCTGCTAAGTAATAAATCGGGTTCAGCTGCATTAATGTTGGCACAATCTCAGGCTCAAGTTCATATGGTGGCCATAAAAATGGTGATACATAGATGAGAATCCTCACTACTGATTGAATAGCCATTTGAAAATCACGTACGATTGTTGAAATAGTAGAGGTGATTAGTGATAGCGCAACCAAGAATATTAAGGTCGCTAACATCATATATGGTAATTGTATATAATATACAGAAATTGGATAACCCATAAATTGGAACATAATGAGTACAATAACTAGTAACATTAAATGTTGATAAAGCTTTGCAAAAATCACATAGGTAGGTATGACACTCATTGGGAAACTCATTTTGGATACCATCTTAATTCTCGAATAAACCGATTTCGAGCCCATTGTGATCGATTGATTAATAAAGAACCAAACGACTATGCCTGATAACATCCATGAAAAATAAGGAATAGCTCCTCCATCACCCATTTGTACATCAGGTCTACCAACTGCTTTAAATATCCCATAGCCAAACACAAACCAATAAATCGCAATTTGAATCATAGGGTTGATAATTTCCCATAGAATCCCTAAATAGTTGTTTCTGTTCGCACTTTTCATTTCATAAACAGAAAGGCGTCTAACTAAATAAAAACTTTTTATTTGTTCTTTTAAAACTGTCACTACAGAACGCATGCGTTTTTCCTTTCCGTGCCTTTAATTTTCTTTTAACAATGAATTACTCTCCCCGAGAAAATATTTTATCATTGAATGATGAAATTGTCATTTTCTGTTGCGACAGAGCAAAAATAAAAAGGGAATTAAAAGATGAATAATTCCCTTACATTGCCGATAATAATATTATAATGATTTCCCTAGTACTTTACCATAAAATTGGTTTAATGCTTCTTGATTATACTGTTCGTCATGAAATGTACTTCTCTCAGGTAAACATTTTTGTCGGTAACGCTCAACAAATTGAATTAACTTTTCAGCCAATGCTTCTTGACTGTTTTCTACTAACTCACCATAGCCTTCTTTAAGGACACTTCTAACACCTGTTACATCTGTTGCTATAATCGGTTTGCCTATAATCAATGTTTCGAGTAGAACGAGTCCTTGACCCTCATAATTTGAAGAAAGAACAAAACAATCACACTGATTAATAAGAGCAAAAGGGTTAGATAATTGTCCCACCAATATAATGCGATCATTCATTTTTAGCTTCTTAATAAGAGATTGCAATGATTCTTTAAGTGGTCCTTCCCCAACGATATAAAGCTTAATATGTTGATCATATTGGTATAAAGCCCAAAATGCATGAATTAATTTTTCATGACCCTTTTCAGGTGAAAGTCTACCAACAGTGACAAAGTTCACATCTACTTCTTCAGGAGCTATGACTCCTTGAATAGTTAACTTAACAGATTCTGCTAATTGGTCCGTAACAAGATAATTATTCCCGTTCACTTCGATATAATCATATTGATTCATCAGTGTCTTCACACGGTTACTATCAACAAGATTATTAACATATGTCATTTTTTTGTGACTATCTGGTACTAACTGCTCTAAGTTTTTCATATTCGTTTCATGTGTCGATTCTGCTACTGAGATGATTCTATCATAATATTTATAAATAGAAAAAATCACTTTTAGATTCTTTTTATGTTTAAATTTTCCTTTGATTTTCTTATTAAATTCTTCCATCATATCGTTATGAAGATAAATAGATTTATTCTTTATTCGCGAAAAGGCAAATAGGAGACTCCAAAAATCATTATAACCACCAAAATTTATTGCATGATCAAATTTCACGTCTCCAACTAACCGGCGAAACTCATTATAATATAAATGTGCTGGAAGTACCTTTTCTACAATTTGTCCACTGACACCACGATTCAAGATCCATTGATGTTTATAGCTATCAAGAACTGTTCTACCGAGAACACCAGGTCGATAAATAAAATGAACATTAGGATTAGCTCTTTTAATATTTACCCATTTTTCTTCAGAACCTTTCGGATTCTCTATGACAACCACTTCGTATTTATCATAATCAATCGCATTTAATAAGGTTAAAGCAGACATCGTTATACCATTATTATAGAAAGCTCCGCAATACATAATAATTTTCTCTTTATTTGTTTCCGTTTTAATTAAATGCTTCTGTTCTTTGTCTAATAAGATTGATAACAGTCTTGAAGCAGCCTGTCCATCATCATTATAACAAAACTGTTCTTGATATTCTTTGTACTTCTCATTATATTTCTCTTGCTCTAAGTCGATATTTTTAATATGCACAATCACTTCTTCTAATTGTTGAGTGAGTGGTCCAGGTAATTGATCAATCGGGAGGTAGAATCCTCTTTCATGACTATATTGTTCAATATCATCTCCATAAAAAATGACTGAACGCCCGGTCGGCAAGAAGTCAAAAAAGATGCTAGAATAATCAGTTATTAAAATATCGACTACTGATAGCAATAAATTTGTATCCATACCATTTGGTACACATAGATCTTGTTTTTGGTTTTCCTCAAAGTACTTAAAGGTAAAATAATGAGACTTCAGTAATACAGTATAATCACTGCCTAATTCCCTCTTTAATTGGAGGACATCCTGAAGTAGTTGCTCACTCATATCTGCCTCATTCCCTACCGTCCCCCGCCACGTTGGGGCATATAAGATCACCTTAGTTCCTTTCGTTACCCCTAATTGAGATAATAGATCCTTATTCGGAGCAGCTAGCGTTCGATCGACACGAGGATAACCAATATCAGCTACCCTTCCTGGATAGATTTCATAAATATCATGAGAAGACAATAGTTTTTCATATGTAAACTGATTAGGACTAACCAATATATCCGTTTGCAATAAATTCCGCTGGATATTCATATGATCAGTCATGCCCGCTTGTTTAATATCTCTTCCCAACGTCTTTAGAGGTGTCCCATGCCATGTATTTACATATACCTGACCTTCTCGTTTAATGAAATAATAAGGAAAGGACGTATTATTAATTAGATATTTGGCAGTAGCTAAGTATCTTAAATAAAGATCATTATCTACTGCCACAAATTTTATATTTTTTCTTTTTGGTAATGCGTCTACAAAAGAATCTTTTTCATTCACCACTATAATATGAAGAAACTGATCGAAATCAGTTCTTTTTTCAAACGCTAAAAAAATAGCTAATGGATTACACGTAAAACTCTTACCATGATATGCCTCATACAAAATCACTCGATCTTCCACTTTTAAATGATTCACATAATAATTATACTTCGCGCGAATCTTAAACCGTTCATTCTTAATATAATCACGTATAGGTTGTTTAATAAAAGGAACTTTGCGACTGAAGTATTTCATTAGATTACCTGCCAAATTGATCTGCTCCTCTTTCATTGAAAATATGCCAATTAAAATTATTTTGAGTATTCTTTATTTTTATTTGATTCTACTATATTTTCTAATATTTTCATAATATCATCTTTTAGTTCCTCATTCTGGAGTGAGAACTCTATAGTAGTTTTAATAAACCCTAATTTTTCTCCTACGTCATATCTTGTTCCCTCAAAATCATAGCAAAATACCGACTTATATTCATTCAATGCTTGAATAGCATCAGTCAATTGAATTTCCCCACCAGCACCAATTTCTTGATTTTCTAGATAACTAAAAATATCTGGAGTTAATATATATCTTCCCATAATCGCTAAATTAGAAGGGGCAGTACCTTTTAAGGGCTTTTCTACAAATTGATTGACCTCATACAATCTTCCATTATTATTGGAAGGATCGATAATACCATAACGATCTGTTTCATCATCATCTACAGTCTGGACACCTACAATTGAAGCTTCAAGTAAATCATATTGATTAATTAATTGCTTAATACACGGCACATCACTTTGTACGATATCATCACCTAATAGCACAGCAAAAGGTTCATCACCTATAAAATTCCTCGCACACCAAATCGCATGCCCAAGCCCTTTCGGTTCTTGCTGTCTTATATAATGAATATTCGCAATTTTAGAGGGGTATCTTACCCTTTCTAAAATATCTAACTTTCCTTTATCTAAGAGGTTCTTCTCTAACTCTGGAGCATAATCAAAATGATCTTCGATTGCTCTCTTTCCTTTACCGGTAACAATAATAATGTCTTCAATACCTGAGGCTACAGCCTCCTCAATTATGTACTGAATAGTCGGCTTATCAACAATAGGGAGCATTTCCTTTGGCATAGCTTTGGTAGCCGGTAAGAACCTTGTTCCTAATCCGGCTGCTGGGATAATAGCTTTTTTTATACTAGACATTGAACGACCCCTTTGCAATGGTTTTAATTTTCTAAAAATAGTATATAGAAGATAATTTACCATGTTTTTCATAATAAATATATCTAAAAAATATTTATAATCACATTTGTCTTTATAAAAAACACCTTAAACTAATAGTTTAAGGTATTTACCCTTATATAATATTTAATTTTCCAATTGCTTACTTATCAATTCTTTTTTTATAGTGCTAATTAATTTTGTTAGCAGGTTCACTTTCCGAGTTGACGTTATTTCCTCATTCTCCTTTACACATAATTCAAACTTAGAAATATACCACGGAATATCTACTATAAATTCAAAACGTTTTTGAGTTGTTGTAATCGCAAATTGTTGTACTACTAATTCTTCACTATTTTTAATAGTGCAAGGGATTAGTTTATTTTTATATTTAACAAACACTTCTCGATTAAATGAAGTACCTTCAATTTGGTAATAAAGATATTTCAGTCGTAATTTCTCAATGATAATTTTCCTAAAAGATGTAAATTTATTGACATCATATTGTTTACCATATTTAACCTTCAATAATACCTTCTTTTCTATTGTATTAAAATTTTGTTTTAAAATATATTTATCTTCTATTTTCCCCAAAAGCAACCGCATAAGGTATATAAACTCTTCCACTTCCGATTCTTCCAATACATCTAACATTTTACTGTAATTTTTTGAGATTAAAAAAAGTCTTAAGTGATAAATTATTAAATAACTCACATAAGGAAAGGAATTATTATCCATTTCAATTGATAACTTTAATAATGGCATATATGATTTTTTTAGAAGAGGGATGTACCTATCCCTCTTCTCCCAATTTATATCAACCAAAGAATTTTGTTCTTCTCTTTTCCTATAAAAATAAATACTGTTTTTTATAAGACCATATTTTTCAACAGACAGTATAAATTGATTTACAAAAAAAGCATCCTCAAAAAAACTAATATCAGATCTAAACGTCAATCCCAGATCATTCAGAACCCTCGCCTGAAGAATTGTCCCACCAATATAAAAATGTGGACTACTATATTCTCTAGTTATATCTATAACCCTATCATTTTTACTACTGAATCTATAATTTAATTTATGTTCTCCTTGTACTCTTCCAAAATACACAATAGGTGAAACAGCAATATTAACTGTAGGATTGGCGGTAAAGAACAAAAAGGCATTGTTCAAATAATCCAAACTCAACTTATCATCCGCATCAAGAAAAACTACATAATCCGTTGAAATAGGAACGCAGGACAAACCAATATTTCTAGCAACTGAAGGTCCACTGTTATTTATTTTTCTATATATTATGGTTTCTGGTAACTTTTCTAAGTATGCATGACATATTTTTTCACTATTATCCGTACTACCATCATTTATAAGAATTATGCTTATATCATTTAAAGGGTAATCTTGATTTATTACACTCTCGATAGTTGTACTTAGATACTTCCCAGAGTTATAAATAGGTATAATTACTGAGAATTTCATCATATTTCCTTTCTATTCCTTACTATTCATTAACTTTTGTATAAAGTTTTCTAACATTAAGTTGGAGTTTTCCGTATATATATTTGCTAAAACTGATTTAACTTTCTCATAAGTCACATTCGGATATTCTAAATTTAAGATAGTTATTTTATTCGCTAGTGTTTCAACATCTGTGGAATTAAATTCCAATAATTGCTCGTTAATATCTGAGTAAACTCCTCTTGCCTTTTCATACTGCTCAAAATCATTTATATATAATAAGAATTTCTTATTAATTGCTAGACCATCAAATATAATTGAAGAATAGTCACTTATTATTATGTCAGAAATCAATATAAGTTCTTGAACGTCAATACTTGAAGATGGATTAATAACCTGACTATTTACTTCCTTACTTCCCAAACTCATACTATGATCTTTATCAATTACTACGTAATCATCGTTTAGTTTTTCTAAAAGATTATTTAAATCCAATTTATACTTATTATCAGGTCTATGGGATTTAAAATTATAATCTCTCCATGTTGGAACATATAAAATAACCTTTTTCCCAATTGGTATATTCAAACCTTTTTTAATTGATTCAATTAGTTCTGTGTTTTCTTGATTTGATTTTAGCCATTGAACGCGAGGGTAACCAAAGTTTAATATTTTCTCTTTCGGAATAACAAAGGCAGATATAAACTTTTCAGATGCTTTAGGGGAATCAGATAGTAGAAAATCCCACCTCATAATATCTCTTTGTTTCTGCTTTTTATGGTTCCTGTTATATTTTGATATATACATTTCATGACTATCAAATAATAATTTTTTATAGGGTGTCCCATGCCACATCTGAAGCCAGTATGCACCTTGTCTTTTTTTAAAATCTAGAGGTAACCAACTTTCTCCAATTACAATCTTTGAGGTTGCTAATTTTTCATAGAATTTCATTGACCTAGGAGTAATTCTGAATTCAGAAGGAACCCTATTGTCTTTTGTAACGAAATGAATCTCAAATTGAGATTTCCTTTCCTGTAAGTATTCAAAAAAGTATCTTGAGTTGCCTATATATCTATAATCAAAGCCCAAAAACAATATAGAATTCTCTTTAATCGCTCTATTATTAAACGACTCAATTTTTTTAAGCTTTTGATGTTTTTTCTTGTTTTTATAATAATTAGTATTTCGAATAAAATCAGTCAGCTTATTATATTTAATCTTATTTTTATATTTTTTTGCAATTTTAAAAATAGGTACTAATTTCCCTTTAGACTGTAGCCAATCCACAAATAAAATTCTATTAACCTTACTTCGCTGAACATACCTTCTTCGGAATAATAAATGGTTTAAAGGTATAATATTTAAGGGGACATAGTAATGTTTGTTTTTCGTATTTAAAATGGAGATAACTTTTTTTAAAGTCTTTCTTTTATAACCAATCGGAGCCCTCTTTTTAGCATAGTAAATAGATTTTTGTATTAAATGTTTATACACCTGATAATATGAACTTTTCCCTCTTGGATTAAACAACTTTATACTATTTTCAACTGCTTTTAAATACGAAGTTATATGGTCTGTCCCCATAGTATTAGTTTTTGTAGTCGAATGTTCATTTACACGTACCCAATACAAAGGATTAGAGATTATTGCAATCGCATTGGCTTTTTGTGCAACATCAAGGTAAAATTCAAAATCTTCATAAATATACCCCTCTCCATACCTTATATTATTATTTATCAAAAACTCTTTTAAATATAATTTATTAACACTAAAATAAGTTGGTGCCTCATATAATTGTTCACAATCAATGTTATATAATGCTTGTTTATTTAAGAAAAGATCATTATTAACATATACAAGTCCTTTATCCTCATAATAATAAGCCCAATCACATAAAACAAAATCATAAGAACCCTCAATTGCTTTATCAAACATTTTCTCAAAACAACTAGAGTCTAAAATATCATCCCCATCTAAAAAGAATATATATTTCCCGTTCGACTCCTCAATACCTCTATTACGAGCAGTACCTTGTCTCATGTTTTTTTCTTGATAGATAGTTTTAATACTAAAACTTTTTGCATCATTAACTCTTTTAAACTCCTCAATAAGTTCATGAGTTTTATCAGTTGAACAATCGTCTATAATTATTACTTCAACACTACCCTTGAAACTCTGCTTCTTTACAGAATTTAAAGCTTCATCTATATAAAGCTCTACATTATATGTAGGTATAATTACGGATATATCAAATTCCATCTTGTTTCCCCTCTCAAAGCTAGTTAAAAGAACTTATATAATATAAAACATTGTAAAGTAAATTCCAATATTATAAAAGAGTAGATAAAATAACATTTTCCTATTTTAGAATAAATACTTTGTCAAATCACAGAACACCAAAACTATTATATCAGTAAAATAGGACCACACAATACCACTATTATCCTTCTTCATTGAAAATATCATATTATAAATGGTTATATCAGGAAGATTTCACTAGATCGACCAGTAAAACAAGTATTAAAATTACTTATTTGTATTTAGTAATTAAACAGTGCAAAATATCTAATTTTTAGTTAATTTTTTTGTTTTTCTTAGAAATACATAACTTTTCCCGGCAATAAATATAGTTTTTTTATTTTGTCAATGTTCTATGTAATTCATTAAACTACCCCTACCTAGGAAAAAACCGGTAAGCGCGCTTCCTTTAAGGATGAGAGAGAGTGCAGGAGTTTGAGGTTGTGCTTAAGTCGTATGAGCCAATGATTTTTAAGATTATGAGGAGTTTGGGGATTTATCGGGAGAAAGAGGAATATTATCAGGTGGGTGTGATTGCTTTGTGGGAGGCTTGGGAGCGATATGATGAAGGGTTGGGAAAGCCTTTTATTAGTTATGCTTATGCTTGTGTGAGGGGGAAATTGTTGAATGAGTTGAAGCGGTCGATTAACTACGCAGAGCGGTGGGTAGTGACTGAGGAAGAGTTTTGGTTATTGGTGGCTGGTGATGAAACGAGTGATGATTCTTCTGTTGAGTTTGAGTTTTTACGGGTTTGTCGAGGATGTTTGACGGAGAAGCAGTTTAAGTGGGTATGGTATACACTCATGTATGATCACTCGATTCGAGAGATTGCCATTAAAGAGGGGGTGTCTATTTCTGCTGTGAAGCAGTGGCGGGAAGGAGCACGGAGATCCTTAAGGAAGTAGATGGGGCGAGAAGGAACGCGCCATTAAGTGTGAACGGGAGCATTCCTCTCTTCATTAATTAATTGGATTGTCTCTTCAAGAGTGATAGGTTCTTTGGTATTTGGGTTCATATATTTGGGATAAAGTAAATAGGCGGCAGCGAATACTTCTACAAGTGTGCGTTGCCTTCTTCTTCTGGCTACCATTTGACGATCATCTGTTAAGCCCCAGTTGGAGTAAAAAGGGGCTCCGACTGTTGTAACGGGAATGCCTCGCATGAGTGCTTCGAAACCGGATAAAGAAGTAATAGTATAAACATGGTCAACGGTTTTTAGTGAATCATGCAAGCTAATTGGTTCGCTGACAATCTGTGCTAGATGTGTGACGTCTTTTGGATTGGATTGCAGCGGTCTTTTACCAGATAATACGTCAGGATGCGGCTTATATATAATTTGTGCATGAGGATTTTCCTCCCGAGCTAAGCGGACCAAGTCATTGTTTGTCCAACGTGTAGCTGCTCCCATCAAAATCGAAGCGTCATCTTCTACTTGTCCAATGACTAGTATCCGCTTGTTCGCTTTCCTGCCGTAGACTACATTCACATCTTTTGTTGAAAGATGGTTATATTTACTTAAGCCGTTTTCTTTTATTTCTTCTATGATGCGCGCTGCCCGATCTAAGATATCTTGGTCAAAATGATGATGATTCAGTAAGTGCTCTAAGTCACTTGGTTGTGTACTATCATAATAAATACCTGTCTTGTCTATGCATAAGGAGTATGGCAATGTATGCAGCGCCCCTAAACCAACAGAGCGGACAAAGCCATCCTCCACACGATATATGGGAACTTGATAGGCTTCAGCTATATCTTCTAGCTGTACATTTTGTTTAGATCCCCATATTAAAAACACTTTTTCCCTGTTTACACGGAGCAACCTGTGTAAAAAAACAGTAGTAAAAGTATGGGGGATAAAAATAATCTCATATTCACGAAAAAATTCCTTCACACACTCTTGTTTCCAATGGGAAAAGTAAAATGCTAGCGCAATCGGTTTTGTTCCACTATTCCTTTTCACTTGGCGAACACTTTGTGAATATTTTCGTAGCTCTTTTACTTTCCTAACACCTTTCTTTGCTAATACTCTCCATTTTTTCACTGTAGGACACCTTCTACGATGTAGGATTTGAGCATATCCTTGTCTTCACTGTTGCCTGAGTATAGAATTTGTTCCTCGGCTATTTTTTCTCCTGTTTGTTGAACGATCCAGAAGAGTAATAATTCACGATCGCTTGGTTTTCTGCCAAGTTGATTGACTAACTCACGATACAAACCTTGTGGGTAAGACTCTAGCTTCACACCTCGTTCTATCAATGTACGCATATAATCTGAGCCATGGGGATAGCGATGAATAAGGCCCGGCTCATTACATAATAATAATTCCACCTGTGATAAGTTGACCTGCTCATGCAATTCGGGATGAATGGCACTAAATATAACGAATGAACGGTTCCGATCAACCAATGGAAAGGTTGGTTTTGTGACAAAGATGAGGGTATCAAATTTTTGGCAGAAATGATGCAGTGCCTCTTGTGATGTCGCTTCTAGTACAATACCTATCTTTTTTTGAGTGGTCAGCAGTTGTTGAAACTGACCTTCTGATTGGATCAATTGATTGACAACCACTTTTTCACTATAAGTAGAGGCGTTTAGTTGATCAAAATCAAAATTGACTGCCAAAGAAAGATAAGGTACCTCTATTGGTTCTATTTGCTTCTCCCGTAAAAGCCGTTTCGCCTTATAGGGATGACCGCAATGATTAAGGATAGCTGCAAACTGCATAATATCTTCTTTAGAAAAATCTACATCCAACATTTTTAATGTCTCTTCTGTTGCTTGTAATAACCTATCTGATGGGCCTTCAATTTTCCATAGTAATCTAATTAAAGCAAGCATTTGTCGCTTAGATTTTTTTTCTACTTTTAATAAGGAGGAAAGTGCTGCTTGATAATGCCCAAGACCGGCATAAGCAATGCCCTTTTCACAATATAGAGAGTCAGGTAAGCTGTTCTGTCGCTGCTTTTCTTCTATTAGCCGCAAGGATTTTTCGTATTGTCTCGCATCATTTAGGAGTTCAATATACACTTGCTCTCTTCCAGGTTGATAAACTAAATTTAATGCTTGTTTATATAATTGTTCAGCTTCAGAAAAGGCAAGTGCTTGTCTTTTCTTATCACCCTCTAGCTCCATATTTTCTGCACGTTGTCTAATTAAGATTTTCATTGCTTCTTCTAGTTGAATATGTTCACCGGTATCTGGGTTCATATACCGCGGATACACAAGATAGCTGATTGCAAATAACTCGTCAATCGTACGTTTCCGTTGCCTTCTAGCGTTGGGCTGCCTATCTGTTGTTAGGCCCCATCCTGCATAAAATGGCGATCCGTAACAGGTAACTGGTATACCGCGAATAAGGGCCTCGAAGCCAACGAGAGAAGTCATCGTGTATACATGATCAATCGTCTGGAGTGCATCAACGATACCAAGCGATTCAGTTACAACTTTCGCCACATCGGTCACATCCATTGGATTAGAAAATGCTTTACGATATCCGCCGAGAACATCAGGATGGGGCTTATAAATGATTTCACATTCTGGATGCTCTTTTGCAGCTGCACGAACGAGATCATTATTGGTCATTTTCGCTTCTAGTCCATATTGGATCGATGCGTCATCTTCTACTTGCCCTATGACTAAAATTCTCTTTGACTTTTTCTCACCATAAATCTTATTGATATCAGTTTGCGCCGTATGGTTATATTTTGATACGCCCTGCTGAATAAGCTGTAGCCGACATTCTCTTGCACGCTGCAACATTTCTGCCGATACTTCGTAAGTATTTAATAATTCTTCTAAATCTGATGGCTGCCGAGCATTGAAATAAAGGGTCTTCGAATCAACAGCGATGGATAGAGGAAACGTATGGGCTGCACCTAAGCCTACTGAGCGGACAAAACCATCTTCCACACGAAGGACTTTAATACCTTTCTTAGCTGCATAAGCTGTTAGTCCTTCAGGTTCTTTGAATCCCCAGACGATAAACACTACCTGAGAAGCCTTATTGATGAAAGGTTGCAATCTTTTTAAATCCCCTTGACCAAAAACAAACGCGGTGCGATATTCTGAGAAAAATTTGCTGCTATGTTCCCTTTTCCAAGGATTAAAGCCAAACATAAAGGCGACAGGCACTGCCTCACTTTTGCTCCAATTCTCTCCCATTTCAATAAATGGCTTTTGTTCGTTCCCTTTTTTCAGTGAAAGTTGTTTTAAACCTTTTTTTATTGTTTTTTTCCAACCCATACGTACAATACCTCCTTCCTTTATACTTGTACGAAATGTGTTTTCAGCCCTTTGACCCAATCCATTTCCTTTAGGGATACGGATGGGGCTCCTCCAATGACTTCAGAAATAAATGGCAGCCCCCGCTTAGCACTACCTTTTAGTCGTGGGATAAGATGAAAATGAAGATGCCGTACAAGCTCATTCATTGAAGTCATATATAAACGTTCACTGCCAATTACTTCTTTCAATGCGATCTCAACCACTTTGACGATATGAAAAAAATCATGCTGTTCTGCCTCGTTTAAATCGTGCCAATGTTCAATATGTCTCTTCGTTTCCAAGTGTAAATAGCCTAATGCAGTTCTTGATTCAACCGCAACAAGCATCCACCGATCATTACTGTAAATTACTTCACGCTTATGAGTGAACTGTTTTTCACAAATTGCACAGCTATTCAAGAGAAACACTCCTTACTGTCTGACCGCCTGTTGGTTAAGAAAATCCTTTACAAGTGCCGTGTAATCAAAACTTTGACGAAGAATGGATTCTATAATCTCCCGCACTGCGCCATTACCGCCCATCCGTTCCGCAACGATTTCCGCTTCTTGCTTCACTTCCTCAATCGCGTTTGCTGGACATGCAGCTAACCCGACCATATTCATTGCTTCTATATCATTGAGATCATCACCGATATAACACATTTGATTCACATCAATATCTATTTCTCCCGCTAATTGTAAAAGGGCGGATACTTTATCTTTCACACCTTGCTGCACATAGTTGATGTTCAGTTCCGCTGCTCGTTTCTCAACTGCCGCAGATCGTCTGCCTGTAATAATCGCAACCTCTATCCCAACAAACTTCGCTAGGCTAATTCCCATGCCATCATGTACATGAAATGCCTTTACTTCTTCACCACTGCTTGATAACAAGAGTTTGCCATCGGTTAACACACCATCAACATCTAACACGATTAAGCGAATATTCTTCATCAGTGTGCCTCCTACAACCCAAGATGCATAAGGTCATGAATATGAATCATACCAGTGGGCTCATGTTTTTCATTGACTATCGGCAGCACATTTACTTTATGCTGCTCCATTAATGTCTTCGCTTCAGAAGCAAGGTGATTTTCTGATAGGAAATATGGTTGTGGATTACAATATTGAAGGACTTGTTCTTCAAGTATTGTATTTGTCACCGCAAATGCTCTTCGAATATCACCATCTGTTAAAATCCCGAATAATTCATTTTTCTCTGTGACTACACTAATCGCGCCCATTCCTTGTAAAGTCATAGAGAATAGTGCTTCTTGAACGGTTGCATGTGTTGCAATAATCGGGTTTTTGCGGGTATTAGCGACCACATCAGCTGTTTTAAGTAATAATCTTCTACCTAATGAGCCTGCCGGATGAAAGACTGCAAAATCTTCTGGCTGAAAGTTTCTTGCTTCTAGTAAGGCAATGGCTAAGGCGTCTCCTAAAGCTAAAGTAACCGTCGTGCTTGTTGTAGGAGCTAAACCATGTGGGCAGGCTTCTACTACATTACCTATACAAAGGACGATCTCTGACTTTCTAGCCAATGTTGATAATGGGTTTTTCACAATACTAATCATTTTTGCACCGATTCTTTTTATGGACGGGATGAGCTGTAATACTTCTTCCGATTCCCCACTATTTGATATCGCTATCACTACATCCTTTGCCGTAACCATCCCTAAATCTCCATGCAACCCTTCCGATGGATGAAGGAAAATAGAAGGTGTACCTGTACTCGCCATAGTAGCATTGATTTTTCTGGCAATTATGCCTGATTTGCCTATGCCTGTAATAACCACTCTTCCTTCACATTGGAGAATCATGGCAATCGCTTCATTGATATGTGGACCGACTTGATCTTTTAACTGCATAATAGCTGTTGCTTCTTTTTCCAAGACAGAAATTACGTGATTAGTATAATCCAGCTGGTTCGTTTTCATATTCAGCATGCTCATTCCCTCCTGCATAGGATGACGCTTTTAATAAACAATCCATAGCTACAATCGGTTTTAATATTTGTTCTACATCACTTAATTTCACCATATTCGGTCCATCAGATAACGCTTTTTCAGGGTTAGGGTGAACCTCCATAAAAATAGCGTCGACACCAACTGCTGCTGCGGCACGAGATAAGTAAGGAACAAATTCACGCTTCCCTCCTGTACTTGTACCATTGCCTCCTGGGATTTGCACACTATGTGTGGCATCAAATACAACTGGTGCCATTTCTCTCATCATTGGTAATGAACGCATATCCACAACTAAATTGTTATAGCCAAATGTTGAGCCTCTTTCTGTAAGTAATATTCGGTCATTGCCTGCTTCCTTTAACTTTGTCACAACATTGTTCATGTCAGTAGGAGAGAGGAATTGACCTTTTTTTACATTGATAACTTTTCCTGTTTTCGCTGCAGCAGTAAGCAGGTCTGTTTGTCTACAAAGAAAGGCTGGGATTTGGATAATATCCAGTACTTGACTAGCTAAAGCCGCTTGGCTAGGCTCATGAATATCTGATAACACAGGAATGCGAAAGGCATCCTTCACATTTGCTAACATGTTTAATCCCGCTTGAAGTCCAGGCCCTCTTTCGGAAAAAATAGAAGATCGATTCGCTTTATCAAATGACCCTTTGAAGATAAATGGAATGCCTAAATGAGAGGTAATTTCTTTTAATCTTGCCGCTGTCTCCATCACTACTTCTTTGCTTTCTAACATACATGGTCCGGCAATTAATACAAAAGGACGCTCACCGCCAAATACGATTTCATCATTTAATCTGACTGTTTTAGACATACTGTTTTCCCCCTAGAATCTCTTCTATTTTTTGAATATCTTCCTTTGTGTCTACACCGTGGAACGGGTCATCTGTTGCAATCATTTTAATCAGGATATTATTTTCTATCAGTCTTAGTTGCTCAAGCATTTCTGCTTGTTCAAGCGGTGTTTGTGGGAGCATAACGAATCTCATTAATATTTCACGTGGATAACCATAGACACCAATATGTTTAAAATAATCGGTTTTCTCGCCTCTTTGAAAAGGAATCGGTGCTCTCGAAAAGTAGAGTGCCTCATTTTGCTCATTTGTAACGACTTTTACCACATTTGGGTCCGTGATATCTTCAGGGCGATTAATTTTTTTCATAGCGGTGATTACAGCCCTATTTTGCTGTTTTCGAGAGGTACGAACCATCTCATTAATTAGTGTAGGCTGGATGAGGGGCTCATCTCCTTGAATATTAATGAAAAAGTCACCTTCTATATTGGATGCTACTTCAGCCATACGGTCAGAGCCCGTTTCATGGGCGGCGCTTGTTAATATCGCCTCACCCCCGATTGATTCTACTACTCTCTTAATTTCTTCATGATCAGTAGCGACAATGACGCGTTCTAATTCTTCCGATTGGCACACTTGGCGATATACCCGTTCAATCATTGGTACACCAGCAATAAGTGCAAGTGGTTTACCTGGGAATCTAGTCGATGCGTACCTTGCGGGAATGATTCCAATCGCTTTCATCCAATACACCTCTCTCATAATCTTCTAATCTATTCGCTAAATTCTTTGCTGTTTGTTTATTAGGTCGATTGAGCACACCTTCCGTTTGGTAATGAAATCGTAAATAATAGAGAAATTTTTCAATTTTATCTATAGATAAAGGCGTCGATAATGACTTTTGCAAACTTTGATATAAAAGATCTGGATGCGGACATCTTTCCACTAGTGGGTCAATATTGTATAAGGCATCTCCTAATGTAATCACCTTTTTGTAATGAGCAAGCGCTTCTATTCCGACTGTTGAATTGACCGTCACCACAGCTAAGCTAGCCTTCAAAAGCTTGTCCATCCTATATTTTTGCACAAATTGTACATTTGTATATTTGTTCTTTAATGATTGATAGTTTTGTCTTGATAAGTCTTCAGGATGTTCCTTTACAATGACTTTGATTTGCCTGTGATACGTCTGGTTATATTGTTCCACCGCTTTTAAAGTAATTTCTAGTAATTGCTCCATTGATTGAATATGTGGTGAATGATAAAAAATTTGCGTATCACGAGACACTTGAAACGGGAGAAAGATATATTCACCCCGCAAGTCAACCTCATCTTCCTTTCTTCGGCTATACCATTTCTTATGAACGAAATATTTGAGTCCTTGCCAGAAATTAATATGAGCAAAATAGTTTGGGTGGATACGCAAAAGTGACCCTGCCATTGATAATAGTTTTGCTGAAGCAACCTTCACTAGATTTTCCCTTTTTAGTTGCTTCAGTGATTCTTCCTCCGGGCGAAACATAAATTTCATCAGACGCGGACGGTCGACCTCCATATCCTGATAGAAGGAGAAGTCTCTCGGGACGCTTGAACAGGCATTAATCCCATTCGGGTCACACGTAATCGTATACGGCCTGAACAACCCATCTTCAAAGAAATACGTCCGCAAACCCTTCTTCTTTGCTAAATAACGGCATATTTGGTCAATCCAGTGATAGCCATTAAACAAGCAAATTACTTCTATGTTGTACTTATCAAGCAGGTGATCTAGTGCTGCCATGTACCGCTTATACATCCTAAGCTCACTTAGCGGAATTTCCTTTTGCAGTACCCTTTTTGTAAAAGTAATATTATATATCTGTAGATCCATTAACTCCTTGTCACTAATCGGGTATTCCTCTTTCGCCACATGATTAGGTAAAAAAACGGTCGGAATGGTCGTTTTCATTAGTAACTCATTTAATTCAAGCTGGATTAAATGAACTTGATGACCTTTTCGCTCCAACTCAGCCCCAATATCATGAAAAAGCCTCTTATTGCGGTTGCCTCGAATAAACATGAAATGAGCCATTAGCATCCTCCAAATTCATCGGCTGTATTTAACGCTTTATTTGCCTAGAGTGTATCATGACAATCGCCGAAAAATGATGGATTTACCGATTATTTACAAACCATTTAATAGATATTTACATTTGTTAGAAAATTTTCATAATAGTTAATGGAGGGTTTACAATTTAGGGGAAGTCTTTTCAATAGAGGAGCTAGCTTTAGATTTTCTTTTACAATAATCTCCGCTTCGATGATACGTTATTGAATACTTAGTTTAGTTAAACAAATTGTTTTAAGTGTAAACCTCAAACTAATGGTGTAGATTTTGATATTTCCTACTCTAAGAAAGCAATCATTCTTGGTGTATATTCTATAGATAAACACAAACTTCATCTGTGTTTTTTGTAACTTGTGTAGTTAGGAAGAATGTACTCCTTCTTATAGTTGTAATCTCGATTCGCTCACACCACTCGCCGGTTTTTTCTCTTCTTATGTTCGTATTCCCAGTTTGCCAACACCACTTGCCGATTGTTCCTCTTCTTATGTTCGTATTTTCGGTTTCCTAACACTTCTATGGATTTTCACACTTCATGTATCTGAATATTATTTTTTCCCCTTCTTCGTTACTTCTAAGTGTAATCAACTTGCACACAATTCTTTGCTACGTTCTTGGATTTCCCCCACACCATCTACTTCCCTTAAATCTGATTGACCTACTATTAAACATCCTTCCAATTTAGCAACCCCCTCTCCTCATAAAGTTAATAGCACTCACACAGTTTTACTCATGCAACTATTTTCACCCGAAACCCTTCAGATATCGGAGTCATTCAGCAAAAAAAGGCATTCAATCAAACGTTTGATTGAATGCCTTTTTCATTTATTCAGCTTTCTTCCATTCTCCTATTCTACGAGGATCTGCAGCTCCATCTAATGTACGGTCATTTAGTTGTAGGGATAAGGCATTGACACTGCCGAAGTAAGTGGCGTTGTCATTGATTTTCACTTTATAGCCTTTACTTTGTAGTTCGTTATAGGTTTCCCGTTTGAAGCCTGGTTCAATTTCAATTTTATCGTCTTCTAAATAGAAGCGTGGTCGCTCCACAGCTTGTTGTAAACTATAACCATACACAAGATGATAGAGAATGGATTCGGTGACCACTGCAGGAATTCTTCTTCCTCCAGGTGAGCCTATGCCGATAACTTCTTTATCATTTGCTAGAATCGTTGGCGAGATAAAGCTTCTTGGCCGTTTACCTGGTTCAAACACATTCGGACTTTTTTCATTTTCACTGTAATTCGTGAGTGCGTTATTCAGGAAGAACCCTTCCTCCATATACTCTCCTGTTCCAAAGAAGTTCCCTAATGAATTCGTTGTTGATACCATCATACCGTTATCATCTACGACAACAAAATGAGTGGTATGCCCATAATCTTTACGCTCTGCCTCTGAATCATTTAATCGGGCACTTTTGAAAATATCCTTATGCTCCTCCACCAACTCATCAGTAAACTCTTTACTCATTGATTTTTCCAAATCAAGATCGGTATAATCCATATCCCCTATTTGTGATAATCTCTGCTCGTAGGCAATTTTACTAATTTCTCCGAAAGAGGCGACAAATGAAGGTTCATCTTCCCATTCTTGTTCTTCTAATACTTTCTCTGCCATCTGCAATGATTGAATGACGGTCAGCCCTGAGTATGGGGGGGCAGATGAAAAAACATCATAGCCCATAAACTCTCCCTGCACTGCTTTCATTTTTTGTGAAGTATACTTACTAAAATCACTGCGGTCAAAAGAGTCATGTTGCTCAGCGAATGATTCTGCCATCTCACCTCGGTAAAATGCTGCCGCACCGCCATCACGGATGTTTTTAAGCGTCTGAGCAAGAGCTGGTTGTACGAGACGATCACCTGGTTCTATCGGCTCCCCATCAATAATAAAAGGTGAATCTTCATCCTCGTCTATCCGATTTTTTAGCGCTACCTTAAAGCGATACGATAAATCCTCATCTACCTCGAAGCCGTCTGCAGCTAGTGGGATCACTTTATCCATAATCTTCTTAAACGACATACTTCCTTCAGCCTCATGAATATCTTCCATTCCCTTTACAAATCCAGGAATGCCTGAATCTGATTCTACTTCCTCCGAAGAGAGCGGAGCCATTTCTCTATATTGCTGAACGAATGGCTTTGCGCCTTCTTGATATACAAGTGTCTCCCCGCCACCGCCAAGGCCAGAGCCATATGGTTCGACAACGGCTAATGCATAAGACACAGCAACAGCTGCATCAACTGCATTACCCCCTTCGTTTAATACTTCCATTCCTACCTTTACAGCTAACGGGTGGCTTGCACTTACCCCATATTCACCGCTCTCTGTTCCTATCATCGGGAGGCTCACCTCTTCTTCACCCTTTCCATCAAATACCCGCAGAAGAACAATCACAATGAGAATAACGACCAGCAATCCTAGCAGTATAAGTTTTTTCTTCATTGTTCCTCCTTCTTTAATCTTGGTTTTCTTGCACCTTCACCTTCAATAACTCGATTTGTATTTCTTGTTCCTCTTTTTCTGTTAGCGTATCTGTTTGACTGAAGCCAACGATAAAAAGGAATAAACTGGCTACAAATAAATAAGGCAATAAACGTGTGAAGAACTTCTTCATTCTTCTCCCTCCCTTTGTTTAACCGTAAACGTTAATTTATCATCAACTGTCGCGTGATCCACATCCAAGTCTCTCGTTAATTGTCGGATAATTGACTGCTGTGAGAGCTTGTCCCAGTTTGATAGAGGGGCCGGTGTAGCTTCTCGTATTTTCATAGGGGTAATTTCGAAATTCGTTTCCCCTGTAGGCATGAGATGAAATTGTACGAGTGCTGTTTCTCTCGTTCTTGACCAGCCTTGGTCGAAAATAAAGTTACCCAAGCTATAAAAAATAACTGTGTCATCATAGACCTCAATCGACTCTAATACATGGGGGTGGTGTCCAATAACTAAATCGGCTCCAGCATCTGCTAACGCTCTTCCCAACTCTTTTTGTCGATCACTCGCTCGACTATTATATTCACGTCCCCAATGGGCATGGACAATCACGTAATCTGCTTTTTTCTTTGCCTCTGCGGTTAATGGGATAAAAGTGGCTGGATCAAAATCTAATATGCCGGCTTGTTTTTCTCCTGCCTTCGTTTCTTCAGAACTTATGTCGGAAAAACTAAGTGTGGCAATCGTTAATCCATTGATTTCCTGATAAGAAATACGATTACTAGCATCGGTACTATTTGTCCCAGCGCCAACGGCATCGATTCCTTGTTCATGAAAGGTATCAAGGGTATCAATCATTCCCTGTTCTCCGTAATCCATCATATGGTTATTCGCCATGGCCATCGTTTTAAATCCAGCATCCTTCATCGCCGCAACCGATTCACGATTGGCTTGCAATGTAATCTCTTTGTTTTCCATCGGTTCGAGCTCTCTGTCGCTTGCTACATTTTCAAAATTCCCTGTCGCATAGTCCGCTTGATTAAACAAAGGCTGAACATAACGGAATAAATAGTCATAGCCATAACGGTTTGTTACTTCTTCCACATGTCTCCCTACCATCACATCTCCAACAGCCACGCCCGTTACTTGCGCATTCTCTTCTGGCTCAGCATCTGCATCCGTACGAATATCAAAACTATAGATAATAGCAAATGCGACTATTAACACCGGAAAAAGAATCATGATATGCACAGGAATACGCCTTTTCTGCTTCTTTAAGAAACGAAGAAGTTGTTCATGAAAATTAAGCTTCCTAGGTTTCTTTTTATGTTCCATTGTGGTCTTCTCTCTCCTTTAAAATAGGTAATACACGTACATAATGCCAAATGTGGCAGCGGATAAAAGCAGTGTGCTACCTAATGTAATGGTAACTCCTTGTTTTTGAATCGTATTTGCAATCAATCCTGGTACAATAACCCCCAGCCCTCTAAATTCATTAATCTCAAACGGTAATATCGGGTAAAAATAATCTAATATCAATTTGAGACATATCCCGGTAATCAGCATCGCAGCAAACTTGCGACGTCCGTATAAAATAACGACCTTTGATACACCGTATTTTACAATCACATAAGTTAATAAACTGACGAGCAAAATAATTAAAACAAAGATTGGCTGGTCTAATACAAGAGCCAGATAACCTGGCACGACTAACCCAGCAGGCATAATCCCAAATTTCTCAGCAAATAAGAGACTGAGTAGGACGCCTAGAATAAGAGATATGTATAAATCATCACCAAACATGGAAAACGCTCCTTAACTGACTAATTGTTTTATTTTCAAATGTTGAATTTCTTCTATTAACGGTTCTGCAGCACCATGTATATTGCCGACTCCATAAATGGTAGAACCTTTCATTTCTCCTTTTAAATGCTCGAGAATTTCTCCCGTATCCGACCCTTCTAAGTTTTCTAATGAATGGGCAGGTATAAGTCCTAGTTCGTATGCTTTCACAATCGGTTCCGCCGATTCCCCAATCACAACAAGTGTTTTCATTGGGATAAATGGTAAAACATCTCTTGCAAATTGTTCCGTACGATCAACGCGGTCTGCACGGCAATTCATGATAACAATGGGTTCCTTTGTCGGATATCCGACTTCTTCTACGCGCTTCCAAATATTCAAAGTTGAAGACGCATCATTTGCCGCAAAACCATTAACAAAATAGGATGGTTCTTTCGAATGTCCAATTGGCGAAATTCTCATCGCTCCTGGATCTGGTGGCGCATTGAGCATCCCTTGTCTTGCCGTTTTTTCATCAATACCAATCGCTTCTGCTACAGCCAGTGCTAAAGAGGCATTATCAGGGAAAACCATGTAATCGAACTGTTTTAGATATGTTTCTGAAATCTTACTATTATCTGCAACAATCACGGTCGTGTTACGTTCCGCAGCTACTTTTTCATAATAATCACGATATGCATCATCGGTAATAATTAGATAACCATTATGTGGGATAGTCGCTGTAAAAGCCTCCGCAACTTCATCTAATGTTGGTCCCATGACATCCATATGATCCTCTAATACATTAACGATAACGCCGATGTTCGCTTGTAGTAATTCTTCTTGGAAAGTGATTTGGTAATCGGGGTTAACCGCCATACATTCACTGACCAATGCTTCCGCCCCACGCTCAACCGTCTCTTTAATCACTTCCTTCTGTTCACCAATGTTAGGCCCTTGAGGCTTTCTTACGATTGGTTTCTCTTCTGGATCATTCCAATAAATCATCCTCGCATCCGTTCCGGTTGTTTTTCCTACTGTCTTATAACCAGCTTCGAATAATATCCCGGTAATAAGCCTTGTGACTGTTGATTTCCCGCGGATTCCATTAATATTTACTCGTATCTTTAACGCATCTAGCCTCTTACGATGTTTTCTCTTCTCCATAATTCCTGCCGTTAATAAAATGAGACAGCAAACAACAATAATCCACATATGCCCGCCTCCTCTTTTCCTTTTTTTTTCATTGTCAAATTGGCACGATTAATATATTAATATATAAATATTTCATAGCCATCACATGGAAATAAACTTTTTTTACCGATAGATGACAACCAGATTTGACTTAAAACAACAATTTCGGAGGGATAAATCACTATTAATAAACAATTTTTTCTAGTTGTTCAAACCGTTTTTCTTATAAAACATTTTTTATGTCCGTAGGTAGGTATTTCATTTATAAAAATTAGATGACAGGTGAAATCAATGCTGACATAAGATAGAAAAAAACTTCTCAAAGAGGAAATATCCAGAAGGGTGTCGAAAAAAAGTTGAACAAGGATGTGAAATGTATGAAAGAAAAATTATGGGAACAAATCGAAATGGATACACTAACTTCACGCCTTCTTGCTATTGGAAACCTACAAAATAATCCAATGGGCGTATCCATTCAATCATTCGGACAAACGATGGCTTACACTGTTAAAAGTATTCCGGGGCCAGCTTTTAATGTGATCAAAGGGCTTTGTGGAGAAGACGAGTTATTGCTTGATGAAATAATTGATTTTTATGATGAAAAACATATTCCTGCTCGCTTCGAAATTGCACCGAGTCATCATTCCCAATCATTATTAAAGGCATTGCATAAACGTGGTTTTTATCAGATAGACTTTCATACCACTTTATATAAGCAGTTACCAGGTACCATAAAACCTGTTAATAACGCAATAGAAATTCGCGCCTTACATCAAGATGAATTCCAAACTTTTGCTGACATATACACACAAGGCTTTCAAATGCCTTCTTTCTTACTTGAAGGCGTAGCACAAAACAATGCTGTCCTTTATTCGTTACCAGAATGGACTTTTTACTTAGCGTTAGTGGATCATGAACCGGCTGGTGTCGGCGTACTTTTTTGTAATGAAAAAGGGGGGAACCTCGCCGCTGCCTCTACCTTACCTACTTTTCGTCAAAAAGGTGTGCAGTCTGCACTTATTCAACAAAGATTTCAACATGCGCAGGAAATCGGCTGCAAATGGATAGTTGGGCAGGCCTCCTATGGTTCAGGTAGTCAGAGGAATATGGAGCGAGCAGGAATGAGGGTTGCCTATACGAAGGCGATATGGGTGAGGGATGAATCGTTATGAGGAGTAAAAAAATAGAGCCCCTTTTAAAAAGAGCTCTAATAATTGTACCTTATCTAGATGTATATCCAGCGTCCGCATGAATAGTGGTACCTGTAATATAAGATGATGCATCTGATGCTAACCATAGACTTGCTTGAGCAATCTCTCTTGGTTGACCAAAGCGATTCAACAAGCTTAGTTGTGGAGCATATTCTTCTTCCGTAAATCCAAACTGATCAAGCGCACCTCTGAGCATTGGTGTATCAATTGCACCAGGAGCTACTGAATTCACACGTATATTTTTTGGACCATATTCCATTGCAGCTACTTTAGTCATTCCAACTACTCCGTGCTTGGCTGCTACATAAGCAATATTTTGTGGTTGTGGACGGAATCCGCTTACAGATGAGATATTAACAATCGAACCACCGTTTCCTTGTTTTTCTAATTGTTGGAGCTCATATTTCATACAAAGAGCCGTACCTGTTAAGTCTACAGACATTAAACGGTGCCAATAATCTTCATCGAACTCAGCGGCTAATTTATCATCTGGTGTTAGCGCAGCATTATTTACAGCTACATCTAATTTACCATATGTGTCTACAGCAAATTGCACCATGTTTTGTACTTCCTTTGATTTCGAGATATCTACTTTTACAAAAGCGGCCTCTCCGCCACTAGCTTTGATTTCTTCTACTACTGCTTGGCCTTTTTCCTCATTAAAATCAGCTACGACTACTTTCGCTTTTGCCTCTGCAAAAAGTTTAGCCGTCGCTTCCCCCATACCCATTGCTGCGCCTGTAATGATAGCGACTTTACCTTCTAATACTGGAAATGTCATTGTTCTTTCCTCCCTTTCCTTTGTTCAGTTTCTATTAAATCTCATCATTTTTAGTGTCTCAATATACAAACTGGGTCATTTTGTTCAGTAATGTGCAACCGATTTTATTTTGTTCAGTAAAATTGCAAAATATGTAGGAATTCAACATAATAAGAGAAGAGGTGATTCTCTTGGAGCATGATTTTTTAGATAAACGCGTACAAAGGTCACGCGCAGCTATTAAAACAAAATTTATTGAATTATTATACAAAAAGCCTTTCGCCCAAATTACTATATCTGAGATTGCAAGAGAGACAAATTATAATCGTGGAACATTTTACGCCAATTTTCATTCGATGGACGAGTTACTAAAAGAGGTCATTGATGAGACATTACATGAGATGATTGAACAAATTGGTATTCCTTATCAAGCTTATGAACAAGTTTATTTACGAGAACTTCCGATTGAGGAGATTACTTTATTCAATTATTTCAAAGAACATGCATCTCTATATCAATTATTATTAAGTGACCATATTCGTGTCGATTTCCGCTATCAAATGGCACAAGCAATTGAACAACTCTTTTTAGATGAATACGACTATGTGTTGCCTAAGGATAGTTCAGTTGACGCTAAATGGTTATATATTTATCGAGCCAATGGCATTGCTGGTCTCATTATTCGCTGGATTGAAGAGGACTTCCCACATACACCCACATATATGGCTGAACAAATTGTTGAACTTATGGTCGTTTCGACTGAATCATTTTTTGTAAAAGGAAAGGGGCATCCTCATGATTAAAGTGTTATTCGTTTGTTTAGGTAATATTTGTCGTTCACCAATGGCAGAGGCGATATTTAGACATAAGGTGGAACAAGTTGGACTAGAGAAGGAAATATTCGTAGATTCAGCAGCGACGAGCTCTTGGCACATTGACGCGCCTCCACATAAAGGGACACTCGCGATTTTAAAAGACTATCGTATTTCCTCTAAAGGATTAAAAGGACGTCAATTACAGAAAGAAGACTTCGAAGCATTTGATTATATTGTGGCAATGGATGAATCGAATATAAAAGATATATACCGTATACTTGGTCAACCTCAGCATCCAAAAATATTCCGTTTATTAGATTTAACTCAAGATGCAAAAGATGTGCCGGACCCTTACTATACCGGGAATTTCCAGGAAACATATGATTTAGTGAGCGCTGGTTGTGAAGCCTTGATGAAGAAAATAAAGGAAGAACGAAGATGATGAGTTATAGACCAAACTGTTTGAGATGATGGTCTAGATGCTTGTATATACCCTTTCCCCATTGCTCAGCGGTTAGTTTACCAAAAAAAGAATGGGGATGGGTTGTACACTTTTCTGGTCCATCAGCATGGAATTGCAACAATTTTTGTTTCAACTTTTCCTTCTCTTTGCTAAAGTCCCTATCATTGACAATTAAAATGGTCGGAATCGTAGACATATTTTTAGGTAAAGTCTTTTCGTTATAAAAAATCGGTTTGGCGAAGTTTCCTACAAAGATTCCCAACCAACTCCTTTTAGGAGAAGATTCCCCCATCGCAATATCTTGAAAGGCTGAGCAATGAGCCAGCATTTGGGCGACATTCATCTTCCCCCATTGCCGTTTTGAATTGGAGCTCAAATGATCTATACGTGTTATGATTTCCTCTAAATATACCGGATCATAGATACTTTTCATTTCCCCTCCACCCCTCTTCAAGCTCAATTTATTATACAATCTATAGCTTTCAACAAAAGAATTATTAACTCCTTCTAATATAAAAAAGAGCCCCAAAAAAAGAACAAATCCTCTATAGATTTGTTCGTTCTTCAGCTACAATATTTGTCTTGGTTATTACTTCTCGTTTTCGGCAATCCAAGCAAGAATGGCTTCAATAACTTTCTTCAAGCTCATTCCTCTTTCTGTTAAGGCATATTCAACTTTTTTCGAAGAATCTTCTAAAAATGTTTTACTCACAAGTTCTTCCTTAATGAGTTCATTCAACCGTTCTGTAAGTAATCGGTCAGAAATACCATTAATTTCATCTGCTAATTCAGAAAATCTCTTCGGTCCGTCCATTAAGGAATAGATGACCATGCCCATCCATCTGCGACCTATAAATTCAATCGCTTCATGGTAGTTGCTACAGATATGCTTAGAATCCGTTTTCAATTTATGGTTACAATCCATTCTTTATAGCTCCTTTACCTGTCCTCATTAAATAGTACCATATATTCATTAGTTGACAACATAACTTACGAATGGTAAGTTTATAAACGATATAAACTTACTAAACATAAGTAAAGGTGGAGAAATAAATGTCAGAATTAGTTACTCTTATGAATGAACGCAAGTCTGTGAGGGTATTCGACCCTTCTTTTAAAATAAATCAAGAAAGTTTAGAAGAACTATTAGCACATGCTATTTCAGCTCCTTCTTCTAGTAATTTACAATCATGGAGATTTATCGCTATCCAAGATGAAGCAATGAAAAAGGCATTACCTGTATTTGGCAACAACCAAAAAATTGTAGAAAATGCTTCTGCTGTTATTGCCGTACTTGGTGATACGGAGGCTTATAAAAATGTTGAGGAAATCTATACTCAAAATGTCGAAGCTGGTTACATGGATCAATCCATTGCTGACCGTACCATCAGCAATACACACCAATTTTATCCTGGCCAACCGAAAGAAGGACTAATGAACATCGCAAGCTATGATGCTGGTCTGATTTCAATGCAATTGCTTCTGCTCGCAAAAGAACGTGAGCTAGATACAATCGTAATGGGAGGCTTCGATAAAGCTGCCTTCGCCAAACAATTTGAGCTAGAAGAAAATATATTCCCGATTACATTAATCGCTATCGGTAAAAGCGCTGCACCTGCCTTTAATACAACTAGACTACCTCTTGAGCGCGTAGTGAAGTTTTATTAATCGTATGGAAATGACACCGACTATCAATGAGAACCATTGAAAAGTAAGTTATGTGTGAACAAAGACTTTTTGGTCTTTGTTCTTTTTTATGGTGCGGTATATGACCTTTATGGATTGAAATTGGAATCGATAAGAGTTCAGATTGGAGTTTGATTTTGTTTAGATGAGGACAGATGATGTTTTAAATTTTAATAATCTTGGATTTGATTAAAATGAAAAAGCAGCAATATAGGGAAGGGTTTGGATTATTTTTTTGTAAGATTAGGTTGGAAACACGTTAATTAACTGGAGACATCGGTAAATTTGATTCGTTTAACCCGGTATCGCGTCAAGCTTTCAAATGCGGATTTCAGTTTGAACGGTTTCAACCCACATCGATTCAAAGTTTAACAATAAAAGACAGGCCCCTGTTAGTGATGAATTAGTGGAATCAGTTAAGAATGGATCAACTCAGCTATTCCTCAGCTACTGCCGTCATATCAGCCTTTGCTGCTTCCATTATGGCTTCTAACTCAGCGATTTTTTTCTGATTCTCCTCAATGGTTGGATCGTAATTTTTGATCAGTTCATTTGTGTACGCATCTAATTCAGCTACACGTTTTGCCACTTCTGACTGTGTTTTTTCTTTTATTTGTTGATCTGCTTCCGCTAGTTTTTGTGGGATTTCTTCTTTTAATTTAGCAATTTGTTTATTTTTTTCTTCGTTGACAGCCGTTTCTATCTCGGCAATGGACGCTGCTTTTTTTGCAGAAAACCAATTCGTTAGCATCGATTCCATATCTTCACCTGCAGAAACAAATCGAAAACTAACAGAAAGAAGGAAACCTGCGAAAAGGCAACTAAACAATATTTTGATATATTTCCTTTTTTTATGACTCATTTTGTTTTCCTCCCTTTACGAGATTTCCAGGGCCAAGCAAGCTGGCCCTGAAACGAATTAATCATTGACAATATTGTTGACAACGTCATCTAAACTCATCTTTGCATCTGCCTCTAATTCAGCAGCTTTCGCTGTTATAGCAGCCTCTTGTTCTGCGACTAAATTAGCTAGGATGGCATCTAATGCCTCTCGAATTTCTTCAGCCTTCCAATTCGCCTGATTACGAAGATTTCGGCTACTAATTTCAACTTGAGATTCCACTTTTGTAACAATTTCCTGTTTCGCTGCTACAATCTCTTGCTCAAGTTCTGTTACTGCATCAGCTTTCGCTTGATTTAATTCCGCTGTGACTTGCTCTAAAGCCGACTGGCCCTTCTCACTAGCAAAAGCTTGGAAACCAGCCGTTGCTTCCTCCTGCATTAAATCGCCTTTTGCCTTAATATGAAAATAGCCTTCTAAAAATAGTTGATAGAATTGATAATCCATATTTTCCAAGATCAACAATTTCTCACCATCTAGGGATGCAATATGTTCATATTTGGCCTGGTCAATAGCTAAAGTAGAACCTTCAATTTCACGCAATGTTTTCTCGTCAATTTGACTGGCTGCTAATTCCTTTAATGTTTCATTTTCTGCTCTGAGCTCTGTTAATAACTGTTCAAAATTGGCATCCGATTCACTCAGAACCTCAGCACTTGTTTGGTTAAATAAGTTATCATACCAAGTTTTCAAAGCCTGTCCCGCATCTGTATTCGCTAACGAAAAGCCTGCTCCGGTTAGCAATCCGACTGTAACTGCACCAGCTATGATTTTCTTTTTCATCTTCCCGACCCCTTTGTCGAAATTTATTTTTCTAACGTTTCTTCTAAAAATAATAGTATTTCTTGATCCATCTCAGATTTAAGTTCTTCCTTCTTTTCACCTTCATACGTATCAAATGAGTCGCTTAGTTCTTTTTTTATGTTTTGAATATCTACTTTGTATAAAGTTAAGTATTGGTTAATCTCTTTTTTCGCTTCTTCACTTGAAACTACTACGTTTTTTTCCATTGCTTTTTCATAGGTTAGTTGTGCATCTAGCTTTTGCTGTTTCATTTGTTCAGACCAAGATTCATAGGCGGTTGCCAGCTCATTGTTGGTCTGTTCCTCACTTATCTCGAATAATGCATTACTCCACTTTCCTAGAGATTCGCTCGAAAATGCTTGAACGAAGACACCTGTTAGACCAATCATGAGACAAATAATGATTGTGATGGTCGTTACCTTTTTCACTCTCATACTGTCCTTTCTTGCTCACATTTATTTTTCATAGGGGAATCAACCATAGATGTGTGTTCATTTTTAGGACAAAGTAAAGCTAGTATTCAACTGCTGTGACTTTTATCCTAGAATCATCACTTTCCCCCTTTCATTTGTCATTTGTTCTTTCATGTGTTCTATATTGTTCTTGATAAAAAACACTACACGTAGTATAAATGAGACGCATCATAATGAAAAACGTAATAGTTTACCAAAAATTCAGAATATATTATTGATATCTATGTTTTTCTCATTCTTCCTATTATTTACACTCATTCACACTTGAATAATAGAGAAGAAGTGCTTCCACTCCTTTTCTAGCAAGACTTTTAAATCCAATTACCTATATGTACAACAAGAAAAATAAGGAAAAATATTCAACCTCCCACATCCATTTAATAGGTCACTTGTTCTACCAAATACTTATCTCTCATTCCAATTTACTAGGTAGTTTTAGTATCAAAAAAAGACCTGCAAAAGTGACGATGCAGGCCTATAGTTCAGCAGTCATAGGTAGAATAGATCTAGTTCCAACTGTTTATTAATTGCTCTAGCTCCTTTTGGCTCCCTACACCTGCTATATCTTTTTCATACCAATTGTTTACTTCATCTCTCGTTACTTTCGTTTCACTTCCATTTACATGAAAACTTATCCATTCCACGTTTCGCACTAAGGAAAAAAGAACAGTCGCTTGTTTTTTCATTAATGCCTCTCCATCATTGACTTCATGATAAAATACTTCAAAACCATACGGTTCTTGCTCTGTCTTTAATTCAAAATAATCTATTGAGTCCGCTGTCTCATTCAGTATATTTCCAACGGCACTATTGTCACCAATATAGGCACCCTTATATCGGAATAATTCTTCTTCTTCTGCACCTTGGCAACCAAAGAGAAGAAAGAATGGCAAGAGTAAAATAAAAAAGTTCTTTCTCGATAACATTTAACCACCTCCTGGCCGATTTGAATCAACCCATCTCACAAACACAATAACATATTTTGTTAAATTCTCTAACAATAATCATGCAAATTCTCCTCAATTGTAATAGTATAGATTAAATACACAAATGTTGAAGGGAGATGATGTGATGAAAACGCACTCGTTACGATCAGAAAATCAGCATTTATTTTTATTTGAGGAAATAACAATTGAACAGCTTCACAAATTGTATGATACAGGTGAGTATACAGTTGAAGAAGTCATTCGATCTTTTCTTGAGCGCATTGAACAATATGAATCGACATATAATGCTTTTACATTTATGAACGAACAGGCGCTTACTGATGCGAAAACCATCGATGCGAAACGAATGCGTGGGGAAAAGGTGGGCCCATTAGCAGGTATCCCCGTAGTTGTGAAAGAAGCTGTCGATATGGTTGGTTTTCCATCTACATTTGGCTGGGCTCCACTCGCTAAACATACAGGTGGAATAGAATTATTACCACAGAAAGATGCCACCATTATCTCTAGATTAAAAGCAGCTGATGCCATCATACTCGGCAAAACAAATATCCCTGCCTTTAGTTGTGCATACCATGCTAATACTAGTTGGAAAGGTCCTACATACAACGCGGTAAATAGAAAATTAACACCTGGTGGTAGTAGTAGTGGCACGGCTACTGCCGTATCTGGTAACTTTACCGTTCTTGGAGTAGCAGAAGAAACAGCGGGTTCCATACAAGTACCAGCAGCAGCGCAAGGAATTGTTGGTATTAAACCTTCATTCGGACTCATTCCTACTACAGGTGTGACTCCGCTTGCTGGCAGTACAAGAGATGTACTAGGGCCACATGCCAGAACGGTGCGGGATGCAGCGATTATGCTTGATGTTATCGCAGGCTATTCACCTGATGATGCTAAAACCATTTCTAGTACGATTCCAGAGAAGGGCTATACATCTTTCCTTTCATCACATGCTCTGAAAGGGAAAAAGATTGGTTTATACGGCCCTAGTTGGAGAGAAACGAAAATGACGGCAGAAACGGAAGCACTTTATAAAAAAAGTATTTCAATATTGCAATCACTGGGTGCAGAGGTGATTGAGGATCCTTTTCATGTAAAGCCACTGGCTCCATATATGAAAACTATTGATACAATGATTGGAAGAGAATCCTTTTTTTACGACCTTAATCAATACTTCAAAAACCTTGATCCTTCGTTAAATATGGAGAAAGTTTTCTTAAAAGCGGGAGCAATACCTTGGGAAGAAGACCAGCCCTTAGCTTCCTTTGTCCGACCACTTGAAGCCGACAAAGCTTTCGAAAATGCTGAACGCTTACCTGATTTAACACGCTTTAAAGAAACGAAGAACGAACTGTTACGCACCATTACCTACATTATGGCTGAGCAACAATTAGATGCTTTTGTTTACCCAACCATGCTAGAAGATGTACCAACTTTAGATCGTGAGGATGTTGCGACTTCTACCATATCCGAAATTAATATTAGTGGATTGCCACTCATAACAATACCAGCAGGGTTTTATAGTAACGGCTCCCCCTTTAACCTCGCTTTTTTTAGTACAATGTGGAGCGAAGGTGACATACTTGGTATGGCCTATGCCTATGAAAAAGCTGCCGGTGGCCGTATAGCTCCGCAATTAGTGAAAAAGGAGTAGCCCTTCAATCGAAGGGGCTCTTTTTTTGTATCTAAATAGCTATTAGCATCATCGTAATCGTATAAACGATTAAGCTAAACGATACTGTCAGCCAAAAAGTATTCTTCTCTGTTTCTTTTTCATCACGGATTTTCTTCAAAAGGGAAACCAAATTTAAGCAAAAAACAATACATAGGACTGGCATCAAATAGAAGCCGATGAAACTGAAAGTTAGCATTAAATCACTCCTTATATTCATGCTCCATAAAAAAAGATGCTCTTAAAGAACATCATCTTGATTGTACTAACTCATTAACACTTGATAAATGATATACCCTATGATGGCAAGAACAATAACCATTCCCCCAACAGTTGGCGCACCGTAAAAAGTTCTATTCCAGTCATCATCTGTCTTCATTTTACTCTCTTCGTCTTTTTTCTTTTTCAAACTATGACCCCAAGTTTACTTCGCATGATATAATCGTTGAGATAGAAAATAAGCGATACAGCCGGCAAGTAATGCAAATAAATAAGGGAACGGATTAGCAATGGCCCCAAATTCTACTGTTTGACTTTGCGTTGTACCAAATGTAATCTCGGGTGTATATATAAGTGTCAAGATTAGACCGGATCCGATTTCAAATACATAAATAAGAACGATAAAACTTAGTAAGAATATTATAAATTTTTTCATCAGATGTCCTCTTCCTTGATATCGTTACCTATATTTTACCATAAACAGAAAATAGGAGTTGAGTAAATCTTGAGTGCGATTATATTATTTTTATTAGCCGGAATTGCAGAAATTGGTGGCGGTTATTTAATTTGGCTATGGCTAAGAGAGGGGAAACCTTTTTATTGGGGAATTGGTGGTGGTGTTGCCTTAGCCTTATACGGCGTGATTGCTACCTTTCAAGCCTTCCCATCTTTCGGACGTGTGTATGCTGCCTATGGTGGTGTATTCATTATTTTGTCTGTCCTTTGGGGCTGGGGCATTGATAAAAAAGCACCTGATATGTATGACTGGATTGGAGCTGCCATCTGCTTGGTTGGTGTTGGCGTGATGTTACTTGCGCCTCGTCATTAAGCATGCGATTAATGCTGTATTGGTGCTCAGTTTAATTGTAATGTAAAAGTCTTTCTAGGTAAAAGCGAATGATGTTTGCATAATGGGTGATTGGAGCAAGTGCGGACTTTTTAAATTTGCCCACACTTCTTGTGATTTTCGATTTCATGCTGATTTTTGAACCGTCTTTGTGTGTGGGTTTCTCAATTTGAACCTTCTTGTAACTATACGGACCCACGATTTTTACTTTTCCGCCAATAATAAACGATAGAATATAAAATAAGCCCTGTTGCTGCGCCTACACTATCAATTAATACATCCCTTACTTCACCCGAACGCCCTGGAATAAAAAGCTGATGAAATTCATCAGTCGCCGCATAAACTGTTGTGAGAATCCAGGATATAAGCAGCTTTTGACGAGTAAGTATTTTCCCTTGTCTTATGGCAAAAAGAATAAATATCCCTAAAATAAAATAAGCAAAAAAATGCGCGTTTTTGCGAATAAAAGTCTCTAAAGTATGTAAGTTTTCAATTGAAAATGGAACCCAAGCAGCGATAACTTCTGTAATCCCACCACTTAATTGACTTGATTGTGTCCCTGGTTGATGAGATAAAATAAAGATCATTGCCATCCACAAAATACTAGGGAGCCAATATAATTGTTTTTTCATAAGCATGTCGTCCTTTATATGTCATAACTCTATTATACCTTAGTAGATGACATCCTTCACGGTTATTACGCACAGATATGGCAAGTTACGGTTTTCTAAAACATTTGTTCACATTTGTGATTTGTCAGTACAACTGGTATTTTTCTAATCTTTTGTGTACATTTCTCATTCTGCTAACACTTCTAACAGCTCCCCTCCCTCTTGTGCTCGTGACCCATACGCTAACAGCTACGCCATCCTTCTTAGTTGCAACCCTAATCTCTCCCACTTTATTCAGGAGAGGCTAAACTATTAGACTCCCCATCAAAAAAACCCCACGGGCAATGATGGCCGTGGAGTGATCTAATTTCACCTATTCGTCATAGGCGTTTAATGCATTGATACCGTGTGCTAGCGCGGAACCTGCTTTTAAAGCAGTTGCGACAAAGATGCTTTCGACAAGTTCTTCTTTTGTAATACCGAGTCTTTTCGCATTCTTTGTGTGTATGTCAATACAGTAGGCGCAACCTGTAATATGGGCAACGGCGACAGCAATAAGCTCTTTATCTTTTTTATTGATGGCCCCGTCTTTCATAGCTGCTTCATCAAAACCAAAGAAACCTTTTACCGCATCTGGAGCATAGTCTTTCAACTCAGTCATTCTCTTCATATTAGCCGCTTGGTAGAGGTTATCTGCTTCTACTTCCTCATAAGCATTTAACGCATGAGTGCCATGTGCGAAGGCAGAGCCTGCTTTAAGAGCGGTTGCTACTAAGACTGCTTCTGTAATTTCCTCTTTTGAAACCCCCAATTTCTTCGCGTTACCTACATGGATTTCAATGCAATACGGACACCCCGTAACATGAGCACAGGCGACAGCAATAATTTCTTTCGTTCTTTCCGTAATAGCGCCATCCGCTAATGCTGCCTTATCAAAGGCAAAAAAGGTTTTATTGGCTTCCGCTGCTGACTTTCCTAATTCTCCAATTCTACTAATCTTTGATTTTTGATACAAACTGTCATTTGCCAACATATTCCCCTCCGATTCATTTTATTTCCCCAGAAATATTCTTGAAAAAAGGAAGAGAATCCTTTATTTTCGACAAATTCCTTTTAAATCGATCAAAACTCCCAGCGTTGAGTGAGCATTTTTCTACGTGTGTAAAATTCCACACCATCACTACCATTTGCGTGAAGATCACCATAGAATGAATTTTTCCAACCTGAGAATGGGAAGAAGGCCATTGGTGCTGGTACCCCAATATTTACCCCTAGCATACCCACTTGGATACGTTCTCTGAACTGACGGACATCGCTGCCGCTCTTCGTAAACAAGCAAGCACCGTTTCCGAATTCTGATTGGTTCGTTAGATCAATCGCTTCTTGGAGAGATGATACACGGATAATTGATAAAACAGGTGCGAAGATTTCGTCCTTCCAAATCTTCATTTCCGGTGTTACTTTATCAAAAATGGTTGGCCCGATAAAATAACCATCTTCATGGTAAGCTTCATCCTTGCGTCCATCACGTACTAAAACGGCACCTTCTTCTTCCCCTGATTCAATATAACTAGCTGTACGTGCTTTATGCTCTGGGCGAATCACTGGACCTAAGAATACATTTTCGTCCATACCATTACCGATTGTAATTTGATCAGCAGCGGTATTTAATTTTTGTAATAAGGGCTCAATCACATCATCTACTGCCACGACAACTGAACATGCCATACAACGCTCTCCTGCAGAGCCATATGCTGCACCAATAATTTCTTTAACAGCAGCGTCTAAATCAGCTGTTGGCATAACAATAGAATGGTTTTTCGCTCCCGCCAACGCCTGTACTCGCTTGCCGTGAGAGGAAGCTGTTTTGTATACATATTCAGCAACAGGTTGGGATCCAACGAACGAAATAGCTGGAACGTCCTTATGTTCCAATAAACCATTCACGACATCATGAGCACCGTGAACGATATTCAATACGCCGTCTGGCAATCCTGCTTCTTTAAATAATTCTGCTAAGCGATTAGCAAGTAAAGGTGTTCTTTCTGATGGCTTCAATACAAATGAGTTACCACAAGCAATGGCTAATGGGAACATCCAGCACGGGACCATCATCGGGAAATTAAAAGGTGTAATACCGCCCACTACCCCGACAGGATAGCGATACATACCCGATTCGATATTTGTGGCGATATCAGGTAATTGTTTACCCATCATTAACGACGGTGCACCTGCAGCAAATTCTACACACTCAATCCCACGTTGTACTTCACCATATGCTTCTTTAAAGCTTTTACCATTTTCTTCGGTTACAAGCTGTGCCAACTCATCCCAGTGGTCGACCAGTAGTTGTTGATATTTAAAAAGTACGCGTGCCCTTTTTGGTACTGGCGTTTGACTCCACTTTTTGAATGCCTCGCTTGCTGCTTTTACTGCTTCATTGACATCATCAATAGTTGAAATCGGTACTTGCGCTAACTCTTCACCAGTTGCTGGATTAGGAACCGGTTGATAGTTTTCCGTTTTTGCCTCTACCCATTGTCCGTTAATAAAATTCTTTAATGTAGATGTTGTAGTTGTTGTCATTTGTCATACTCCTCTCAAATTTTAAAATATAGAATACAAGACTACTGCTAGTAACATAGCAATTGTTGGAATAACTACACTGAGCCAGAATATTGGCCAGTACGCACGTTTATGTGTTTCTCCACAAATCGCTCGCACTGTTGTAACAACATAACCGTTATGTGGCATAGAATCTAGACCACCTGAAGCCAATGTCGCTACACGGTGCATGGCTCCTGGATCGACACCTTGAGCTAAATAGATCGGCGCTAAAATAGGTAGGGCAATACCTAAACCACCTGAGGCTGATCCTGTAATTCCACAAATTAATGTGACCGCCACCGCCAAACCTAATATAGGTGGACCTGGCAAACTTACAAGTCCATCGACTACAGAATCGAATGCAGGCACTTGAGCAGCTACACTACCGAAGCCAACGACCGCACAAGTATTCGCAACGGCAACAAGTGCATCTTGTGCTCCTTTTGCTAACGCATTCCAAAATTGTGCTAAAAACTTGTACATTGTCAGACATGCAAGGACAATACCAGCCGTTAATGAAATAAGGGCTGCTGCAGTAGAAGAAGCAAACTGTGCAATAATATTTAGCATAACAATAACACAGACTAATGGCAAAATTGAGAAAACAATATGAGGTAATGTTTTTTCCTCTACCAAGAGTTCTCCTTCTGTTTTCTCCGCCAAACCTGCAGATACTTCTTCTTTTGCCCTATTTCCTGGCAATGAGAAAGTTTCCCCTCTTTTAACAGCATTTTGAACGAATTTGCTTAATAACAGGCCTCCCGTAATCATTACAAGAAGTGCCATGAGTACCCCGACCCAACCGCCAGCCGTGGGAGTTGTACCGAAAAACTCAGTTGGGATTAAGTTTTGAATTTCTGGACTACCTGGTGCGGTCATCGTAAATGAAATCGATCCAAACACAAGAGCAGCAGGGATAAATCGATGTGGAAGATTCGCCGCTCTAAATAATGAAACAGCAATAGGATAAACAGCAAAACCGACCACAAATAAACTTACTCCACCATAAGTCATGATTGCGGCTGCAGCCACTACGGCAAATACAGCCCTTTTCGCGCCTAATGTTCTCTTAATCCACTGGGCAATGCTCTCAGCGGCACCTGTCTCATGCATTATCTTCCCAAAAATCGCTCCTAGTAAGAAAATTAAGAACCAAGAGGCAAAATAATTTGTGAAGCCGTCCATATAATAACCTGCCAGTGCCGTCTCTAAATTTAAGCCACCTGTTATGGCAACAACAATCGAGCTTAGAATGGCAGCAATAATGATATTAATGCCTCTTAATGTTAAAAACATCAGTAGGACTAAACCTAATATTAACCCTAGCATTCCTAACATTTAAACGCCCTCCCCCGGACTATTACTTCACTTGTTCCTTTTGAGCAAATTGATAATGATAGCAAGCAAGATATAAATCTTCTAACTCAGGAACTGTTGGCACTCTTGGGTTATTCCCAGGACTACCGCTTGCCATGGCATCATGCGTCATTTTACTAATCGATTGTTTAAATAGACTCTCATCTATTCCCCATCCAGACAGATTAGGAATATTTAAGTTCACACATAACGTTTTAACGGATTCTACTGCCAAATCAGCTGCTTGCTCATTTGTTAGAGGCTCACTTCCTTTAGTAAAGATTCTTCCTAAATCGGCTAGCCGATCGACACAAGATTCTCTACTAAACTCTAGAACAGCCGGCAATAGCATAGCATTGGAGTAGCCATGGGGCACATGGAAAAGGGCACCTATCGGTCTTGACATCCCGTGCACAAGACAAACACTTGCGTTAGAAAATGCCATCCCTGCTTGCATTGAACCTAATGCCATTGCCTCTCTTGCCTCTAAATCCTCACCATCTGTAAAAGCTGTCTCGATATTCTCGACAATTAATTTCATAGCTGATAAAGCCATCATATCTGTCATTGGGTGTGCTTTTCTCGATATGTACGCTTCTATCGCGTGACTGAGCGCATCGACCCCGGTAGCTGCAGTGACATGTTGGGGAGATGACATCGAAAGCACTGGATCCACAATAGCTACAGTCGGCATAAAGACTGGTTGTTTAATCATCATTTTGACATCATTAGTCGTATTCGTAATGATGGTTGCATCTGTTGCTTCAGATCCAGTTCCAGCAGTTGTTGGAATAGAAATATGATCGATAGCCGCACTACTTGCTAATTTATCTGCGCCCATATAGTCACCAATATATCCACCGTTAGTAGCTAATACAGCTACCGCTTTGGCTGTGTCAATGCAACTTCCACCTCCAAGCGAAATAATTAAATCACAGGCTTCCTTTTGAAAAAGAGATAATGCCTCTGCCACAAACTTATCAGTTGGTTCAGTAGATACACCTAAATAAAGAATAGTTTCAACATTAGATTTTGCTAAGTTGGCTTTCGCTTTTTTCGTCCACCCTAGGCCATCAATAATTTGGTCACTAATAATAAGGGCTTTCTTTCCTCTTAAACTGGCTTCCTCGCCAAGCTTTTCAAAAGAACCTTTCCCATATAAGACCGTTTGTGGTGTTCTAAAAATCTGCGTACTCATTTTTCTCCCTCCTCTATACATTTATTTATATGCAATTGATGTGCCAAAAAGAAAACCCTTACATTCAAAAGATTGTAAGGGTTGTAGTGTAGTAGAATCACTACATGTGTAGATTTTATGTAGTGCAACATCTACACTCATTCATATTTGATACTTTTTCAACTTTTGATATAATGTGGTTCGATGAATACCTAAACGTTCCGCTGCTTTTTTCTTATTGCCACCAACTTGACGCAAAGTATCTATAATAAGGTCTCTTTCCCGTTTTCTCCCCATATCTTTCGCTTCTTCTATTAAAGAAGGTTCCTTTGTGATAGATTTTGGTTGTTCTTCTAAATAAGTATGTATATGGGTAATGTCAATCACGGATTGTTCGACGAGGGTAACTAACCTTTCTATGACATTAACAAGTTCACGAATATTCCCCGGCCAATCCCGTTGTACAAGTATTCCAATTGCTTCAGGTGTGTAGATCTTCTCTTTGATTTGATATTGCTTGCAGATTTTTTTCGTATAATCATTTAATAATAACGGAATGTCTGTTTTCCTCTCTTTCAAGGAAGGAAGGAGAATTTCGATGATATTTAGACGATAATATAAATCCTCACGGAAGCTCCCCTCTTGAATACATTTTTTCAAGTTACGATTAGTTGCGGCAATGATCCGCGCACGAATCGGGTATTTCTTGTTACCACCAATTCTCTCCGCTTCTTTTTCTTGCAAGACTCGTAATAGTTTCGTTTGCATGACTAAAGGTAATTCGCCAATCTCATCTAAAAAGAGAGTTCCATACTGCGCCAATTCAAATTTACCTAATTTCCCACCTTTCTTTGCTCCAGTAAAAGCACCTTCTTCATAGCCAAATAGCTCTGATTCAAACAGACTTTCTGGGATTGCCCCGCAATTCACACTAATAAAAGGACCCTCGGCAAACGGACTCAATACATGCATGCTTTTCGCAACCATTTCTTTTCCTGTTCCGCTTTCTCCCGTAATCAGTGTGGTAGCCATTGTACGCGCAGCACGCCTTGTTAATCGTTTAATCTCTTTAATTTCCCTACTTTCACCAACAATATCGTCTAATGTAACATGGCGATCGTTTTTAAGTTGTTCGACAAAGGGCGGACGATTATTACTGTTTTCATGTTGATTCTTTTGTAATGATTGATAGATTTTGTATACTTCTGTCACACCCTCAAAAATAAGCATGCCAATGGCACCAATCACTTTCCCATCTTGCCATAGTGGAATACGGTGAACGATCATATCTTGGCCATTTATTCTTTGGACTACCCCACGTTCTGGTGTAGCTGTTTTAACCGTTTGATGAAGATTCGTATTTTCAATCACTTCAGTCACATGACGGCCAATCGCATCCTCTCTCTTCACACCAACAAACTGACTATATGCTTCATTAAATTCCTGCACGACCCCATACTGATCAACAACAGCGATCCCTTCGTAAGCTCGTTCTAAAATAACCTTCAATACTTCTGTGGCATTCTCTTGCTGTTCAAGGCGATGAATCCATTTTTTATATCCATCCATCATCTCTCTTGTATGAATCATTCCGACAACACAATCATTTTCATCTACTACTGGCAGTTCCTCATAAGGAAAGGAAGCTGCATAGAGGATGGAATCATCCAACCGGACATAGGCAAAATTCCTCGTTGGCACCGGATGAATGTTGATATCTCTATCTTGACCTTTAAGTAGATAAGAAAATAATTTTTTCATAGATACGATGCCAACTAGCTTCTTATGATCATCAATGACTGGTAAGCTATTTACTTGATATCGATTCATCTTTTCACCAGCTTGTCCTAATGTTTCTCCTAAAGAAATACAAGGTGGATCAGGCGACATCCAATACCTTACTTTCAAGAATTCCTCTCTTTCTAGCTTTTCCCTTGTCTTTGAACGGTCTTCAATAAACATGAAAGGCACCTCCTGCAAGAAATGAAACGAAATATTCAAAAAATATATTGGAATTTATTCTCCTCTTCAACTATTATAAACTTATTCACTCAAACGTGATGAAGGATTCACCATATTTTTTTACATAGAAGGAGGATGTATATGTTAGAAAAGCTTTATTCATTACTACAAGAACATTATAACGAGATGGTTGAAATCAGAAGACATTTGCACCAGCACCCTGAACTTTCTTTTCAAGAAGTAGAAACACCCAAGTTCATTGCTAACTATCACCAAAAGCTTGGACATGAAGTCCGAACTGGTGTAGGAGAGCGTGGTGTTGTCGCTAAATTACATGGAGCAAAGCCCGGAAAAACCATCGCTTTAAGAGCGGATTTCGATGCATTACCCATTCATGAGGAAAATGATTTTCCTTATAAGTCTAAAAAACCCGGTGTCATGCATGCTTGCGGTCACGATACACACACAGCGACATTACTTGTTTTAGCAAAAGTACTCAATAAACTTCAAAATGAAATTGAGGGCACAATTGTCTTCATTCATCAACATGCGGAAGAATATATGCCGGGTGGTGCGATTGCGATGATTGAAGATGGTTGCTTGGAAGGGGTCGATGTTATTTTCGGTCAACATATTTCATCCGGTGAACCATTAGGTGAAATCGGCTATCGTTCTGGACCACTCATGGCAGCAGCTGACCGCTTCCATATTAAACTCCAGGGAAGAGGTGGACATGGCGCCCATCCTCACGAAGCCAATGACAGTATCGTTCTCGGCGCTCAACTCATTGTTAATCTCCAACAAATCGTTAGCCGCCGTATTGATCCACTCGAATCTGCTGTTCTTTCTATTGGTGAATTCGATGCCAAAAATGCATTCAATGTCATAGCTGATTCTGTCACACTTACAGGAACAGTTCGAACCTTTAACGAAAACATAAGGAATAAGATGGAAAGAGAAATCGAGCGAGTAATTGAAGGAACCTGCTTAACTGCAGCTGCAAGTTATGATTATAACTATGTTCATGGCTACCCAGCTCTTGTCAACCATGCAGCTGAAACAAAGTTTGTTGCTCAATTAGCTAGTGAGGTTCCTGGTGTAACTGCGGCTGTTGAAATTGCCCCTCGTATGGGTGGTGAAGACTTCGCTTACTATTTACAAAAAGTACCTGGCACCTTCTTCAATACCGGTGCAGCTATTGTTGGAAGAACACCATACCCTCATCATCACCCTAAATTTGATATTGATGAAAGAGGCATGCTCATTGCAGCAAATATGCTCGCCACAGCAACAGTAAAGTATATGGAACAGCAAGGTGTAGTGGATACCACAGTTATTGAGACGCTTTAATCTGTTCTGAGGCACTTTGTTTTAGAATCATGATTGATGTGATCCACTCTAAGAGGGTGTAGGGTTTACTGAGGGCGGCGAAGGCTTCTTTTTATATACTTGTGGCAGCAATCTCTTACCACTTTATGTGCGTTGTCATAAGTCGCCTTCTACAAAACGAGGAATACCCATATGCAATAAGATCGTATTACGCGCAGTTGGCTCTGGGTTTTCTTTTGCTTTTGCGCGTACCTCTCTTTTACGCGCAGTTAGCCCTAAGTTTTTCTTTTGTTTTGCGCGTATCTCTCTTTTACGCGCAGTTGGCTCTAAGTTTTTCTTTGCTTTTGCGCGTATTTCCCTTTTGCGCGCAGTTGGCTCTGGGTTTTCCTTTGCTTTTGCGCGTATTCCCCTTTTACGCGCAGTTGACTCTGCGTTTTCCTTTGCTTTTGCGCGTATTCCCCTTTTACACGCAGTTAGCTCTGCGTTTTCCTTTGTTTTTGCGCGTATCTCCCTTTTGCGCGCAGTTGGCTCTAAGTTTTCCTTTGCTTTTGCGCGTATTTCTCTTTTACGCGCAATTGACTCTAAGTTTTCCTTTGCTTTTGCGCGTATTTCTCTTTTACGCGCAGTTGGCTCTGAGTTTTTCTTTTTTTTTGCGCGTATCTTCCTTTTACGCGCAGTTGGCCCTGAGTTTTCCTTTGCTTTTGCGCGTATTTCCCTTTTACGCGCAGTTGGCTCTGGGTTTTTCTTTGCTTTTGCGCGTATTCCCTTTTTACACGCAGTTAGCTCTGCGTTTTCCTTTGTTTTTGCGCGTATCTCCCTTTTACGCGCAGTTGGCTCTAAGTTTTCCTTTGTTTTTGCGCGTATTTCTCTTTTACGCGCAGTTGGCTCTGAGTTTTCCTTTGCTTTTGCGCGTATTTCCCTTTTACGCGCAGTTGGCTCTAAGTTTTCCTTTGCTTTTGCGCGTATTTCTCTTTTACGCGCAGTTGGCTCTAAGTTTTCTTTTGTTTTTGCGCGTATCTCCCTTGCGCGCAGTTGCCACTGGGTCTTTCTTTGCTTTTGCGCGTATCTCCCTTTTACGCGCAGTTTGCATTGAGTTTTGTTTAGTTTTTGCGCGTATTTCCCTTTTGCGCACACCGCATTCGTTTTTCCCTCCTGTCTGAGTGCCGTGATTACTTATTTTTCTATACTAACCCTCGATTCCAAGCCGAGTACAACGTTCCTTCCTTTTAGCAACTCTTAATCACCCGGACAGCCTCCCTTAACATACTAAATTACAATATTTACCACAAATAGGTTTCTGCCGAGAAAAAAGAGACAGCCTCAAGGGACTGCCTCCTACCTTCCTTATTTTTCCGTTAATTCAATTCTCCCATTACTTGTCTTCAACTTCACTTCTACCGACCCGTCACCAATGGTTCGATTTCCTTCATTCGATCCAAGGATATGCACCGAACCATTGCTCGTGTTAGCTGTGATGGTTGTATTGTTAACTGCTTCTTCTACCTCAACAATAATCGCTCCATTGGAAGTAGCCAAGTCTAACGGAGAGTGAATAGTTGGTAGTGACATCTGGATAGCGCCATTACTCGTTTGAGCTTTTATTTCACCTTGTATATCATTTGCAATGATTGCACCATTACTCGTTTTTGCATGAATATAATCACTATCAAGTTGCTTTAATCGTAGCTTTCCATTCTTCGTATCTAATATGACTTGATTGGCATTCAACTCCGATACATCTATGACACCATTGCTGCTTTCGACACTTATTTCTTCATATGCTTCTCTTGGTAAATAAACTTCTATTTGTTTATTAAACTCTTCTAAATCAAAACTAAATAAGCGAAACGTTCTTTTATCCGTTTGATGCTCTACTTTCAAAGTATCTCCTGCAACGGATACTTTGAAATCCTCATGTTCTTTTCCTTTCATTTCACCACTTAATCTCACCTCTGCCTCGCCATCGGTTGGAGCGAGGATAACTTGGGCATTATCTGTTTTAACCTCAACATTGTTAAAGGCTTCTTCAATTGTTTTCGTCTCTGAAACATTTTCTGCTTGCAATTGCCCATAGGTAAACGCAAACCCTACTCCACCAACGCAAACGAGCAATCCACCAATTAATAATAACTTCTTAATCACCCTTCATACCTCCTTTAACAATCGAGACGTTATAAGAAAGATAACGAATAAAAATTTTCTTCATGAATTTAGTAACATACATCATAGCGACCAATAATAATAACCCCAACCCACAAAAAAGAATAGCAGCAAATAAGTTCACTAATTCAAATGATGAGGTTATAAAAATGTCGATGAGCACTAATAAGGGTGAAATAATACCTGCAAAACTTACAATCCAACCGGAAAAGATTATACTAACGATGGCAAGGAAGGGACCGAGGACAATGATTAGATTAAATAGACCTAATCCAATGACAGCCAATGTCGCCTGCAAAATATTTTGGATGCCACCATCACCTTTTGCTTGCTCGATATGGTAACTCGCCTTAACCTCCTTAGCAATACCTCTCGGTGAACCGAGATCTTTAGCAATTTCCTCCTCTGTTTTCCCCTCTTCTAAACCAAATTCAAAATGGGCTTCATAATCTTGAAGTAATTCCATTCTTTCTTGTTTATCAATATCTTTTAATTCCGCTTCTAAGGTGATGAGAAATTCCTGTTTATTCATCTTTAACACCTTCTTTTATTAAATGATTAACCCCGTTTGTAAATTCGTACCACTCTGCTAACAACGCCTGTAAATAGATGCGTCCTTTATCTGTTAACTGATAATATTTTCTTGGGGGACCTTCTTTAGATTCCTGTAAATAAGTTGTAAAATACTCTTCCTTCGTTAACCTGCGCAATAATGGATAAACCGTACCTTCAGATATTTGAATTTGGTCAGATATCTTCTGTACTAGCTCATATCCATAATGATCCTGCTTATCAAGCAAAACTAAGACGCATAACTCGAGCACACCCTTCTTAAACTGGACGTTCATTTTCTTCCTCCTCCCACTACTATATATTATATAGTACTAAACAATATGTGTTATTAATTTCTGTAATCATACTATAGCAGGTAGTATTATACATTGCAAGGTACTGAATGAAATTTTCCAAAAAAAAGAAGCCCGTAGACTTCATTTTTAGCTTTAGACTCTTAAAGGAACATCTTTACTAATCGTTGTGTTCATTTTCTTTTGCTTTATCTCTTTATTCCTCATTTTTGCTTCTATATAGGTAAAAAGCACTTCCAATAACCAACAAATCAACCAATAGATCAGAGCAGCGACTAAGTACATTTCCAAAAAGTGATAACCATCATTAGCAATGATTTTTGCCAGCGCCATCACTTCTACAACTTTTACCGCAAATGCTAGTGAGGTCGCCTTTATTAAACCAATAAATGTATTTCCCAAGTTTGGTAAGGCCACTAAGAAAGCTTGCGGTAGGACAATTCTTTTTAATGCTTGAAAAGTAGTCATTCCCACAGAATGGGCCGCTTCCATTTGCCCGATTTGTACAGCATTTAAGGATGCCCGCATAATTTCTGCTTGATAAGCTGATACATTAATGGTGAATGCAATAAAAGCATAAAGCAGTGGTGAAATATGATCAGCATTATAGGCTGTACCGAAAGATTGATTCATTTTTTCTAATAGAACAGGCACACCGTAGAAGAATACATATAATTGTACCAATAATGGCGTACCCCTAATAAATGATATATAAATAATGAAAAGGCGATTAAGGATAGGGACGCGATAAATTCGGCAAAGAGCAATTAGCAGACCGAATATCAATCCAAACACCATTGCAACAACAGCAATTGCTAAGGTGATTGGCACCCCTTTTAAAACCTCGGGAATCTGCTCAATAGCAAATTCAAAATTGATGATAGGCATTAAGTGTTCATTCCTTCATTATGATTTGGATAAACTGACCTTTCCTTTCTTTAAAACCTTTTCTAATGTACTAATGACCATTTCTATTAAAATACAAGTGCCCCAGTATATAAGAGAAATGACGACATAAATCTCAAACATACCTATACCATGGTTATTACCTAATATAATCCTTACTTGACCCATAATATCGATAATACCAATCGTGAATGCTAAGGAAGTATCTTTTAATAGTTCGATAATGTTATTACCTAAATTCGGTAAAGATAATACGAAGGCTTGAGGCAACACCACTCTCCATAATGCTTGTGTATAGGTCATTCCTACACTATATGCTGCTTCAAATTGATCCTCACCAACTGCCAAATAGGCAGAACGTACAACTTCTGAAAGATAAGCAGCATTATGCAGGGAGAGACTAATTAAAACAAAAATCATCCGATCCATACTATTAATATCAATTTGAAAAGCTAATAACAGCTGTGGTAACCCAAAATAAACAAGAAATAATTGCACTAATAAAGGTGTCGATCGACAGAATGAGAGATAAAATGTTGCGATTTGATAAATTACTTTGAATCTCTTAATACGGATAATCGCTATAGCTACACCTAAGACTAATGAACAAACTAAGGAAATGAGTAACATAAATAAAGTGATTGGTAGCTTATCTAATACTTGTATAAACAAACTAAACCAATCATTCACCACCGACATCCAACCTTCTCCCCTTTCTAATAACAAAGAATAATCCGTAATTCGACGTGATTACGGATTAAATTTATAGTTTTCCTCATTGATATAATCTAGGTTCTCAAAGAAATTGACTTCAAACCATTTTTCAGCCAAATCTGGTAAGGTACCATCCTCAATCAGCTCTTTCGTCACATCATCGAACTCTTTAGCTAGTTCTGTGTGTTCTTTATTAAAAACGGTATAAACAGGCTCTTTTGACACAATCCCGGCCACTTTCAAATTTAAATCCAACTCTTTTTGGACAGCATTGAAAGTTGTTACATTAATAAACATGGCATCATCCTTACCATCATTAACCCGCCCTAGGTTATCTGCATTAGAAGGAAATTCAATACTCTCAATATCAATTTGCTCATCAGGATTGTTTTTGTTATAACTATTTAATATTGTTCTTAAACCACCACTAGGAGACATCGGTGCTAATTTCTTGCCTACCATATCTTCTAATGTTTTGATATCATCACGATTTGGTTGTGTTACGAGAGAAGTGAGTGAATAACCAAATTCCTGTTCAGGATAAAGGAACTTTTCTTCTCTTTCAGGGTTTTTAAAAAACCAATTAATCGCAAAATCATATTTGCCTGTATCCACGCCAACTAAATTTGCTTCCTCTTCTCCCCAAACATATTCAAAATGGTAGTCTTCTAATTTCTTTTCTACTTCTTTCAAATAATCCATATCGTAACCAATTGGCTCATTATTATCATCCGCATATAGGAATGGTGGATTCACCTCGTCACTTATGGCGACAGTAATAACTTTCTTACCATCTTCAGTTGTCCCATTACTTGAAGACGAGCACCCAGCAATGAATAAAACGCTTATTATAAGTAAAAATGTAATTTTTAACCCTTTCATATTAGTCCTCCATTCTCTTAGATAGTAAAGTCTGGTTCCTTCATTATTCTTTTTAAAAACTTTCTTGTTCTCTCTTGTTTCGGGTGAATAAGAATGTCGTCAGGTGGCCCTTGTTCAATAATCTGACCATCATCCATAAATACCACTCTATTCGAAACCTCACGAGCAAAATCTATCTCATGGGTGACAATCATCATCGTAACCCCGCCACTAGCAATTTCTCGAATAATTTCTAGCACTTCTCCTACCATTTCCGGGTCAAGTGCTGAAGTTGGTTCGTCAAACAATATAACGTCCGGATTTAGTGCTAACGCCCGGGCAATCCCCACTCTTTGTTTTTGACCTCCAGATAGTTGTTGCGGATACGCATTGATTTTATCTGCTAAACCTACCTTAGTTAGAATGTCTATCCCGATTTCTCTCGCCATTTTTTTCGATTTCTTTTGTGCAACGATTAAACCTTCTGTGACGTTTTCTAGAACCGTTTTATTCTCAAAAAGATTATAGTGTTGAAAAACCATCGCCGTCCTTCTTCTTAATTGGAGAATGTCTTTCTTTACTGGTTTTTTTGTTTGTATCGTTAAATCATGGATTGATATTGTTCCTTCGTCTGGTTTTTCCAAATAGTTCACACATCTAAGGAGCGTTGTTTTTCCTGAACCGCTCGGACCAATAATTGTAACAACATCCCCTTTTGATACTTCTAAATCAATACCTTTTAATACATGGTTATTTTTAAACTTTTTATGAATATGCTTCAGTAAGATCATTTAAACCTCACTTTCCTGCATTACTGCATTGGTGTTAGAATTTTATAAAAAAAGATTAACAAAACAATTTCTATATGTAAAGTCGGAATTTTATTATTTTTTAAATATTTCAACAAACCAGTATCCTCTCCTTGACGAACATGAACCACTTGTTTAACATTTAAACCAACAAAGGAAGTAGGGATTAGATAGTTCATTAGAGGAGGAAGAGACATTGGTTTCACAATTATTCGTGAAGACGGAAGAGCAGAGAAAATGGTTACATGCATTACAAACAAAAAAAGCGACGTTTCTTAGTCGTTCACAAGAGATAGATGAAGAGGCGAAATTCCCTCATGAGAATATTCGTGAATTAGTGGAATTAGGTTATACAAAAGTGACATTACCTAAAAGATATGGCGGTGAGGGGCTTGGTGTGTATGACATGGTTCTTTTCCAAGAAACCCTTGCTTCCTACGATAGTGCCACTGCCTTAAGTATCGGATGGCATGTTGGTGGATTAGGTGAAATCTATGAAAAGCAATTATGGACAGAGAAACAACTTGCCTCTTTTGCAAATGATGTACAAAAAGGCGCACTTGTGAATCGGTCTGTGAGCGAAGCACAAACGGGTAGCCCGACAAGAGGTGGCAGACCCGGAACTACCGCTGTGCGCAAAAATGGATCGTGGGTTATTAATGGTCGTAAAAATTTTACAACAATGTCGCCTGCTTTAACCTATTTTCTCACTTCTGCCTGGATAGAGGAGAAACAAACGATTGGCTTTTTCTTAATTCATAAAGATACGCCAGGATTATCTATTGACGAAACATGGGACGTCGTGGCTATGAGAGGAACAGGAAGTCATGATCTCGTATTAGATCAAGTAGTCATTCCTGAAGAGGCACTCGTTGAAACAATTGCTGACAGGGGAAAATCTTTAAACGGATGGGTACTACATATCCCCGCCTGCTATCTCGGAATTGCTCAAGCAGCTAGAGATTATGCCGTACAATTTGCCTTAGAGCATAAACCAAATAGTATAAAAGGGTCTATTAGTGAATTACCGAATGTACAAACACTTCTCGGTGAAATCGATGCCGCTTTGCTTGCTGCAAGACATCTACTCTATCACGTGGCCGAAGTATACGATGATATAAATAGAAGAAAATATATTGAAAACGAACTAGCTGTTGCTAAATACCAAGTAACACATGCAGCACTTAACGTTGTCGATAAAGCGATGCGTGTCGCAGGAGCAAAAAGCTTACAACGTAATAATCCACTTCAAAGATATTACCGAGACGTCCGTGCTGGTCTTCATAATCCGCCAATGGACAATATCACCATTCAAAAACTTGCTGAATCAGCGATTGCTCAGTATAAATAAGGGCAAGCTAAAATCAGACACGCGGGAATTCCAAAATGAAATTTCTCCGTGTCTTTTTTTGTGGCGTTAGGGGAGAGCTTTGTAAGGAGTTGAGTATTTTAAAACTGTGGGGATTAGTAGGGAAATTGAGGACTTCGACTCAGCGCATCTTTGTCACTTGTAATGTTTGTCATCACGAATTTGGCAATCTATCTTACCGCTTGCTTTTACTAATGACTTTTTTAGGTCCGTCCCCACATCTTTTTGCTTTTTATTTGGGATGTGTTCGGATTTCGTTTTTGGCAACACACCTACTTGCTTTTCATACAAGTTGTGTTCGTATTCCTAATTTGACAACTCATCTCACTGCTTTTCGTCCGAGTTATGTTCGTATTCCCATTTTGACAACTCACCTCACTGCTTTCCATTCTAGTTGTGTCCGTATCTCCAATTTGACAACTCATCTCACTGCTCTCCATCCTAGTTGTGTTCGTATCTCCCATTTGACAACTCATCTACCTGCTTTTCATCCTAGTTGTGTTCGTATCCCCCATTTGACAACTCATCTACCTGCTTTTCATCCTAGTTGTGTTCGTATCCCCCATTTGACAACTCATCTACCTGCTTTTCATCCGAGTTATGTTCGTATTCCTAATTTGGCAACTCATCTACCTGCTTTCCATCCGAGTTGTGTTCGTATCTCCAATTTGACAACTCATCTATCTGCTTTTCATCCTAGTTGTGTTCGTATTGAACCTTTTACATTTCCCAAGGCTTCTTTTTATCTTTTTTTTACCTAATTACCTTCACTATCCCTATTTTCCTTCAATCCAGTGGTCTCATTTCACTTAGCCTCACACCATTGTGTCTATATTTGAATAGAAACAGAGATAATAAGCTTAATATTGTGGTCCCGATTAAGAAGGGCAAATAAGTGTTCCATTCAGTTATCACACCTGCTAAGAAAGTAGCGAGCATTCCGGTAAGACTTGTCAGAACATATACTGCGCTTCTGACGCGAGCGATTAAATGATCGGGTGTAATTCCTTGTTGGACAGAGATTTGGACAACAAATCCCATTGAAAGCGCACCATCGAATAGAACCATCCCCAAACACATCAAATAAAAATGACTAGTGGTCAAAAGTATAATCCCAACCCCTGAGATAGCCATGAGGAGACCTAGGAAAGGTAGCCAATTCATTTGATTAAACCGCAGCATGAGAAAAACACCTAGCAGATTACCAATACCGGCGCATGACAGTAACAGTCCAATTTGTGTTTCTGAAAAAGCTAGTGTTAAATCTGCATGAATGATGACACTGAGAATGATAAAAGTGGTACTAAAGGAGAGCACAATCGCCGTTAGACTGATTAACTTTTGTGAAGCATTAATAAAAAGGTGGCCCATTCCTGCTTTCGATTCTTCGATAAAAGCCCTTACACTTTTTACTAAAGTTTGTTGTTTTTTCACCGTTGGTTGATGATTGTATTTTGTGAAAATTAGCAGAAGCATGGCTGCGAGATAGAGCGTGCCACAAATGATGAGGGTAGTCGAGCCACCATATGTTGCAAAGAGATAGCCACCTAAGGCTGGGCCAATGAATGTAACAATGGCATCCGCTGCCTCAAGTAAATTATTCGCACTTAAAAGCCTTTCCCTCGAAACAATGCGGGGAATCATTGCTTGTTGGGCAATTTGAATAACAAGACCAACAAAACCGAGTAAAAATATAATGATAGTAATCAACCATAGATCCCCTATATCTCTAGCGAAAATATAAGAAAGAAAAAATAACAAACAGCCGTATACGAAATTGGCAACCCAAGCTACAGTCACCACATTGATTCTTTCAATAAACGTTCCTACTGGAATGGCAAAGAGAATCGATGCCGCCTTTTGCACCATTAATACAGCCGTCGTTACAATAGGAGACCCAGACATACCGAGAACAATGAGGGGAAGGATAAGTTCATAAAAACGATCACTTAATAGACGCGATAAGTAATGACTCCACACTTTGATAAATTCTCCGTTTATCATCGACCCTACCTCATTCCCCTTCTATATCGTTTTCGTATATTTTACCCATGCCAATACATTCAATAGAATTGTCACGATTAAAAGCACACTTGAAGCAAGGACAACCGAACTTGTTATATCCATCAAGGCACTAAAATCTTCTATTTCTATAAGAAATTTTTGCACCATTAATTGAAATAAAATAGCCGTACTACAACAGATGAAACTTAAAAATGAATACGTCATCCACCGTTTGGCATTTTCTTGTTCTCGACCAAGATTAAGCAACGGTAAGATCCAAGCAACTATGCCTAAAACCAGACTCCCTATATTTAACCAACCCATAATAACCACCTTTTGCTCACCATTTATTCTCCACCCTCTCAGCAAAACCAAGAAAGTCTTTCAGTACAATGGTTGTTCCATCATCTAATACCGCTTTACCAGTGAAATGACCAAATACTTGATGCTGATCACTAGAAATAACTATGACCGAGGTGTAATCTTTACGATCTAAAATGGGGATGAAGTCCATTTCGAACCTTCCATCGCTTGAAGTGAATCGCCAAGGTGAGAGATAGTCAAAGATTCCATTATTCTGTGGGATATGGAAAGTAACCTCTTCCAGTTTATGGGCCACTCCATCATAGAAGAGCATATTTTCACTGGCAAGTGAAGTATCGCCAAAACCATAGCCGATATTAAAGCCGAATGTTTTCCCCTCGACAACGCCAGATGCTGATCCCCAATACCACGTATTTTTATATGTCCATACCCCCCTGCCCCAGTCTAATGTAGCAAAGCTATTCTTTTCCTGAAATTGATATTCTGTTTGCCCATAGTGGACACTGCCCTTTGCACGCATCCCATTGATCTTTTGATTATAGTAAAACGCTTGTCGATCTTCCTTAAATGGAATAGCCATTACAATAGAATCTTTAGCCACATTAACTAAATCAATGTAACAGGCAAAGTCAGTTTTACCATCGAAATTTTTCATATGACAACATAATTTCCTACCATTCTTTATATGCGAAAAAGACATCTTAATTCGCTTATCTTCGTAAACAATATCGCCTTCCTTTGAAGTCGACGGTAAGTTCAACTTCCCAAATGTAAGAGGCTTCATAATGCTTGTCGTTCGATAGGAAGCACGCTTAAAATCAAGAAAAGACACACTCAATAAAGCCATGTAGGAATTGTCGGCAATGGTCAGAGCCACACCAAAATCATCATTACAAACTAAATAATAATCCCATTCCTTTATTCTCCACGCTTGAGCCTTGATGGCCTTGCGATCATATGTAAGCAGGAGCTGTTTTGCATACCCTGATTGAACAAGTTCCCCTTTATCATTTAATAGATGGCCCGCTTCCGTCATTTCTCTCTGCACAACATAACCTCCCTAAGTGAATTCATATTGGTCAGGTTGAAGATGAGACATATCTGCTTCCAATAGGATGTTTTTCTGACCATTTACAATTTCAATTACTGAAAGACAAGTATCATGAATGTACGGGGCATCCCAAAGTTTTTCCATAGGTATTTGTTTCAAGTAGGCAAGAAGCGTTTTGATTACGACCGTATGTGTAACAAGCAAAACATTTCCATTCTTATGGTTTGTCATCACTCTTTTTAGCACTTTTACTGCTCGATCCTGTACTTGCTGAAAACTTTCTCGTTCTGTTGGATGATAGAGATGAGGCGCACACCAAAAGGCATGGAATTCATCTGCGTATTGTTTTTGGACATCTGATTGTTGCTGCCCTTCCCAACTTCCCATATAAATCTCTTGTAAATCCTCATCAGTAAAAACCTTAATTGGGCGATTGCCTTTAATCAGGCTCGCCGTCATCATCGTTCTTCCACTTGGACTGGCATAAATCGCATCAAACGGGACTTTGCTTAAATGTTCTCCTAATAATTTGGCGTTCTCACTCCCAATTGTTGTTAGGTCAGAATCTAATCTTCCCTGTAGCCTTCTTTCTCTATTCCATTCTGTCTGACCATGTCTTGTCATGTATATTTTCACCATTCACCCTTCTTTCTGTACAAAAACTAAAATCGAAAGCTTATCTGTTGAAAGGAATGTATACCTGTCCCAAATTGATCCAATTGATGACTCTTTAAATACTGAACTGCATCATAAGCTTCCTGCAAAACAGTCGGTGCTAATCCTAATGTATGATGTGATCCGAACACTTTTGCTACATTGGGAATCATCGCTATTTTTTCAATTGATCGCACGAGATCAGATGGACTCGTAGAAGGATAAAAAGCGAATATAGGCTCGGTATCATACAATAAATCGCCTGTAAATAGGTAGTTATGTGTTTCATCATAAATAGTAATATGCCCCGGTGAGTGTCCTGGCGTATGATAGATTTTAAGTTTTCGATTCCCTAATTGCAGCACATCACCATCCGCTAGTAAAGCGGTCGGCTCTCCTGTAAAAGGCTGATATGTTTCAGGATTAAATGTTTTCGGTTTGGGGATTGTAATATCTCTTTGTATATCAGTGCGGATTTGTTGGAGCGTAAGACCACTAATACCATTAACTAACCAGTCTTTATCTAGCTCATGAACGTAAATCGTATCGTACAATCCATGTCCACCAATATGATCGACATGAACATGCGTTGTTATGACCTCAATAGGTAAGGAAGTTAATTGATCGGTTATACGTTTAATGTTATCTATTCCAAGACCTGTATCAATGAGTACCGCTTTTTCTTCACCAATGAGCAAAAACGAATGTACTTTTTCCCAGTGGCCATATTCACTAATCGCATACGTTTTACTATCAATTAATTGCACAGTAAACCAAGAATCTTTAATTAACACAAGCTTCACCTGCATTTCGAAAATTGAATTAGAAGAGCATTGGGAGTAGTCGATTGATTATAATGTTCTTTATTAAGTATAGCAATTGCCAATGTATGTGAATAGGTAGCATTTTCAAAAAGAGATAAGTGTTAGCCATAATTGTTGTATGGCGTATGCCATTCAATTATTGAGGCATAGGTCCTCTTACCGTTTTTTTCTTTTTAGAATAAATTAGATTACTCATAATAAATACTCCCCCATAAGAGCCAGATTTTTACTTTTTAATCTGTCTTCCTAAAGGGGAGCATATTAACTTAACGTGAAGGAGGGGGGTTTACAGTCAGCTTCTTATGCTATCAATTTTTCTATATCAATTGGGAAATCTCTTAGGAGTTACACAATATTTGTTACTTAGATGGATATCCTGATACTAGAGATGTTATCAGAAAAATTTATTCTGTTCTGTATATATCCAGTGTTTTCTAGAATTATCCACTTTATAAGAAATGCACAAGCGGTATTTTTTGCGAGAGGGATAAACTATATAATGTTTATTTTTTTATACTTCTAATGACAGTGAACAACTTTTGTCTTTGTCTTTTTCTTTTTTTCCGTAATTTATGATAATCAAGTGCTAATAACCTGGAGTCAGTATGTTTATTTGTCGTCTACTTTCTGTTTATCGATAGCAAAAATTCTTCCACTTCGTTTGTCAGGTTCTTTTATAGCCCACTTTCGATTTTTCCAAGCTTTTTTACCTACCTTTATTCCTGATTCCTCACTTTCTTTCCGTTCTTCCAAACCAATTTACCAGCTCCGCTAACGAGCTTTGCTCTGTGACCATCTGGGTCAACTAATTTAGCAGATTGTTATTTGCGTATATGTATCCATTTGGCGTAAGAATATCATCATCATCACCAGCGCATCTGGATCAAGGGAGAAAAACACCATGAGTTGGATGATAATCTTGCTATTAAATAATAGTGATCCGTTTTCGTCATCAAACTGATATCCAGCATATCGGTAAAGTAAGGAAATCTCATTAGATTGCTAAAAAAAGGGACCAAAAAAGCTCACATAACGGCTTTTTTTGGTCCCTCGATATTTATCCTTTTACCATTCTTATAATATGGTCAAGGTCTGGTTTCGTCAGCGATGCATCTAAAGTTTGGTTTAATACATTAGAAATCGATTCAAACAACTGACTTCCTTCTTTGGTAAGAGTAATATAACTAGCTCTTTTATCGTCTTCACAAATTGATCTCCATACAAGTTGTTTGTTTTGGTAATTCTCCATGCGTGTAACTAATCGAGACAAAGCGCTATGACTAAGTCCGATTTTGGGTTGTAAATCCGTTAACCTTAATTTAAATTTATCTGCTTGTGATAAATGATACAAGAGATAAAATTCATTAAGGTTTAAATGGTATTGCTGTTGTATAACGTTATCTATCGCGTTATATAAACGGTTATAAAATTTTGAGTAGTTTACCCAAAAGTCGACTAATCGTTCAGGCGTTTCCAATGCAATCCCCTACCTCGAAAAACTATATTACGCATCTAATAAGCATATTATATCGTTAAACACACTACAATCAAAGTTCTATGCTCATTAAGCCAATTAAGTTGACAGGAAACAAAGATTGAATTATTATTTGCATGCGCAAACAAATAAAATGCGAGGTGATTCATCATGCTCTTCAATCATCAAAGTTCCTATCAAGATAATTAATTAACTTTCGAGTTCTATATTCCATGGGAAACTCATTCATTTTGGACATAAAAATTAAAATTTAGGGGGATGTTTTTCGTGCGTTACTTAGCATATATTTTAGCCGTATTGGCAGGAACAGCACTTAGCTTCGAAAGCGCAATATACGGTCAACTTGGAGAAGCAATAGGAAAGCTAGAGACCAGTTTTTATAACTTCTTTATGGGCACTCTTATCATGGGAATAATATGGTTATTTTTTGGTAAGGGGAAACTTTCCTATACGATGGAAGCACCAAAATGGTCACTTTCTGGAGGAATTTTAGGAGTCATATATTTAACAGCTATCGTTATAAGTGTTCCTTTTGTTGGTGTTGGGATAACGATGGTTACAGTAATTATTGGTCAACTGATTATGAGTATGATCATTGAACACTTTGGTTGGCTTGGTATTAAACAAACTAAAATCAATAAAGAAAAAGTATTTGCAGTAATTTCTATGATTATTGCCCTTATATTAATTAACTAGGAGGTCTCCTTATGGATAGTTTAATGATTCTATTTACCTTATTAGGTGGTATCGCATTAAGTGCACAGTCATCCGTCCACGCAACCTTCAGCCGGAAAGCTGGAACTATCGAAACAACTTTTTTAACCATGTTAACTGGTTTAGTCTTTCTGACAATTATTATTATATTTTTCGGTCAAGGCAATGTACTTGGAATCCTTTCAGCACCTGTATGGCAGTTAAGCGCTGCACTTTTAGGTACGGCGTTCTTACTTCTCTCTGTCATAGCTGTTCCAAAAATCGGGGTTATAGCAGCCAATGTTGCCATTATCAGCGGACAACTGGCAAGTAGTATGATTATTGATCACTTTGGTTGGTTTGATAGTTTAATCATACCTTTAGACTGGAAACGACTTGTTGCACTAATATTTATGATTATTGCTGTTTATTTCATCTACAAAGGAAATAAACGCTCTAACGCTGAAACCATTTCTTGAAGTTACCATAAACATAGAAACGCTACAAACCCAAAAAGAGTTTGTGGCGTTTTTATAATGGATATTCCATTAATTAAATTCCCCAATATTTATACATATATTATAAGGATAATTGTTAGCTCTAACCAAAATCAGGAAGATAAATCATCGCTTCTTCCCCTAAACGCTTTAGTCAAGCCAAATAAATGGAATGATAAGTCAATTAAATTTTAAAGCCTTATTACATTTAAGATATCATCATGTTCTTTTTAAACTAGTGAAATCTAGCATTTTATCTCATCCTACTATAACCGCTCTCGACTCCAAGTTGTTCCTGTTTTGATTATCTTAGCTGGAGAGCCCGCAATGGTTGTATGTGCTTCGGAGAAAGGTTTAGTAACAACTGATCTTGCTCCGATGATCGTATCGTCCGGAATCACCGCGCCTTTGGAAATCAAGCAACTAGCAGCAACCCAAACATGATTACCAATGACCACATCCTTTGCACCGTTCAATCTTTCATTTGTTTCAAGGTCAAGAACGGAATGAGCATCTGTTGTTCTCACGGCTATATCATAAGAAAACATACAGTCCGCTCCAATGGTAATATTCTTTCCTTCTTGTGATAGTAGATAGACATTCTTAAAGGTCGTTCGGTCACCAACTTTAATCGATTGTTTTTTGCCTTTTAATAAAATATGACCAATCAAGTCGGTATCTTCCCCTATCATAATTTCATTATTTGAACCTCGTATGTGAATTAATATATTGGATAGTTTTGTCCCTTTTCCAATATGGATTTTATTATTTGAACCAGTGATTTTTAATTCAGCATTTTTAAAAATAAACGATTCTTCATCGTATATTAGTTGATTGTTTTTTCCAAATACTTTCGTCGTTAGTCCTTTAATTTCTTCTTGAAGTATCATGAAAATGGACCTCCTTACAATTATTGCTCGTATTATAACATCACTGAGGTATTGTAAAGGAGGAATTTACAGAAACTGAAAGCAACTGTTACATATGATTTAATTGTTATCTTATTTTTGCATTTACATCGTACCCGATATATAATGTATCGTGTACGATGTAAATGAGGAGGTGGTCAAAGTAAAAGCACAGACATTAGAAAATCAATTATGTTTCGCTATTTATAAAGCAACAAATCAATATACTAAGTTATACCGGAAAGCACTGGAACCGTTTGACCTCACTTACCCTCAATATATTGTCTTACTGGCTCTGTGGGAAAATGATCATATGATTATTAAACAATTAAGTGAAAAGTTATCGTTAGGGATTGGTACTTTAAACCCCATTATTTCTAAACTAGTAGAAAAAGATTATGTAATGAAAACACCCTCACCTATGGACAAAAGATCTGTAGTCATTTCATTGACCACAAAAGGTAGAAACTCCGAAAGTACGATATCAGAAATGATTTCAACTAAAGCTACAAAATGGGATTCATTCGCTATATTTGATGATCAATTCAAATTAAAATTACAAGAATTGAATACACTGTTATCTCAATTAAATGAAGGGGAGGAGAAAAAATGAATTTATATGATATAAACGTAAAACTCGAAAACGGTACCAATTATCAATTGGAGCAATATGAAGGCAAGGTATTACTAATTGTCAATACCGCAACAAAATGTGGCTTGGCCCCACAATTTGCAGAACTTGAGAACCTATATCAAAAATATAAAGATGCGGGACTGGTTATATTAGGATTTCCTTCGGATCAATTTAAACAAGAGCTCGACTCTGCTGAGGAAGCGAGTGAAGCTTGTCGGATGACCTATGGTGTTTCATTCCCTATGCATGAAATCATTAAAGTGAATGGAAAAGAAGCACACCCTTTATTCAATTATTTAACGACAGAAGCAAAAGGTTTTCTAAGCAAAAGCATTAAATGGAACTTTACTAAGTTTCTCATTAATCAAAATGGAAATGTGGTAGAGCGCTTCGGTCCTACAGATAAACCAAGTGATTTTGAGGAAAAAATAAAACAACTACTATCAAATTAAGAAATATGTCACTTCGCCTTCCCCATGGTAGATAACTATGATTATTACCGTTCACTTTAGGGTATTACAATTAATACCATCATTTTATTTATCAAGGGGAGGCTCATTCATGAATCAGTCAAAGAAACTAGGTATCGTCTACCTTATTACTTTCGCTATAATGATTTTCTTAAATTATTGGTCAGCTACAAATGTTGGCAATGTTGCTGATGCTAACCAACCTTTAATACAACCTGCTGGTTTTGCATTTTCCATTTGGGGGTTCATTTATTTACTTTTATTTATTTGGATTATCAGAGCTTTTTTTGTGAGAGGTGATGCTGTTTATGTAAAAACTAGCTACCTACCAGCTCTTAACTTTTTATTAAATGGCTGTTGGATTCTAGCTTTTACTGCTCAAGCACTACTAACATCAGTAATCATCATTTTTGCTTTACTTGTCACCTTAATTCTAATCTACGGTAGAATAAACGATACAACTCATACTTTCTTTGAAAAACTGCCATTTTCCATTTATATTGGTTGGGTTTCTGTAGCAAGTATTTTAAATGTATTTGTTTGGTTTGTAGGGATGGAACAAACTGTTTTTCTCGGATTGAATGAAGTGACTTGGACCTTTATTATGTTAGCAGTTGCTACAATATTAGCGATTGTTTTCTCTATTCGATTTAAAGACTTTATTTATACACTTGTTTTCATCTGGGCATACATTGGTATATATGCTAAAACACCTAATGATGCTGTGAAAAGCTTTGTGATGATCCTCATCCTTTTATTAATCGTTATTTTTATCTATACGCTCTACAAATTTTTCAAAAAGTAAATACAACTTAAGAGGCAAATTATGAAGAAGATAATCAAATCAAAAGTATTCCTTATCCTATCAGCTCTAGTAGTTACAGCAATCGGTGGATTTTTCATCTGGACTCAGCTCACTTATCATTCAGTGGGTGAGCCAACGATCCCCGTAGACAACCAAATAAGCGTTGAAGATGATTGGCTTTTATTCGGTGACCCTAATAGTCAAATAGGTATTATTCTTTATCCGGGTGCAAAAGTAGAACCCGATGCTTATGCTTATATCGGTCAAGAATTAGCTAAAGAAAATCTATTCATCGCTATACCACATGTAACACTAAACATCGCCATACTTGATGTTTCTAAAGCTAACGAAATCATTAGTACGTATAAAGATGTAAATTGGTTTGTTGGAGGCCATTCAATGGGCGGTGCAGCAGCAGCCATGTACGCCGATAAAAACATAGATCAAGTACATGGTTTAATACTACTGGGTGCCTATGCCTCTGATAATGATACACTGACAAATTCGAAACTACCTGTCTTATCCATAAGTGGCTCAAATGATGGCCTAAGTACGCCCGCTAAAGTTGAAGAGAAGAAGGTTTTTCTTCCAGATGAAGCAGACTTCGTAGAAATCGAAGGAGGAAACCATGCCTATTTTGGTGTATACGGAGAACAATCTGGTGACAACCCAGCCGACATTTCTATTAAGAAACAACAAGAAACGATCATCGATACCATTACTCATTGGATAAAAGAACAAAAACAATAATTAAGAAGGGCTATCTACTATAGATAGCCCTCCTGTTATTCTCCTCTAATTCCTTCTACTTCAATCTCTGTAATATGATAAGATGAATGAAATGCCAGAGGTAACCAGTCTTCAACTAAATGAATTTTCTTCATGCCTGGAGTTGGCATAAGCAGTTGAATTTTTGATAATAGTTTTGTTTCATCCATTTCATAGGAGACAATATAAAATTGATCAAACGTTTGTTTAAGAGAATCGAATTCACCGAAGCTTAATTGTTCAAAATTCTGAGAAGTGACGTCTTCTAACATTAACTGTTCTCCTACTTCATTCATTTGTTCTAATTGCTGCCAATCACTATGACGATTAATCTTGGAGAGTTCAACTAAATAGTGCTCCTCTTTTCGACTCGGTGATGATTGTGGTGAAGGTCCTCCACTTTTAATGATAAATAAAGAGTTTGTTGCCTTATTTTCGAATTTAAGATAACCCCATGCATAACCGGCTTTAGAAAATTCAAATTGAATCCCAAGCTTGCGACATTCTTGTGCTACGGCATCTTCAATATGATTGCCTTTTACCCATGCATAACCTGTACTAATAAGCATTTCACGTTTCTTCTGTTCACGCTCATGAATGTAATGCCTATATCCTTTTAATATACCATCAACAATCGCCTGACTTAATTCAGGTGAAAATTTATAATTCATCAAGTGATTATTTCCTCCTAAGTTTTCTTTTTCACATATTCAACCTTTTTTGGAAAGGAAGATCATTGCTTGTTTTGGAAAAAAACCATTTTTATTACCATGCCCTTTTGTCTATTAATTCTTTTTCGTTCTCCCATACCATACGCAATAGGAGCTTCTTTATTCTTTTCTATATTCTATTATTTATGGTCTTCTAGTAAAGAGAAATGATAAAAGCATTCGCCTAATGAAGAAACGAATGCTATCTTTCTTTAGCCATTTTGAATAGAAACCGAAGTTTTTTCTCTCTTTATTTTCCAGTTGAGTGATAAAACTTTTTCTATCTCGTTTAATTGCTCCTCACTTACCTTTATATTAGTTACTCCGTTTTCTACGAGCGTGTAATCTTGGTCTTTCTCTAATCCGAACTTCATACTTAACATGCGTTGCAAGCCAGGGAAGGTAAGGAATTTGATGCGGTAACCATTGTTAATCATTGAAACAAAGTTTGCCTCATCTTTTTGAGCCAGATGAGCTAATTGTTCAAATTCGAACTGCTCGTTGTACTTTCTCCACTCTGTCGCTTCGTTTGACAAAGATTTTCTTATAATTTCTTCGTCCGTTACACCTTTATTACGTAACAGCTCAATCATATATGCTTCCATTAAAGTTAATTGTTGTTTCAACATTCATCAGCTCCGAGGTTTTCTTTCATTTTACCACGGGATTGGCTTATTAAAGTACTCATTCATTACTTGAAACCAAATATAGTAACCAATATTATTCGGATGCACCCCATCTGCCAATGTGTCTTTTAACTCAAATGAACCGTCCGCCATTCTTTTTGCCATCGGTCGATAAATATCTATATATGGCCACTCGTTTTCTTTAATATACTGTTCTGTTGCTTTTAAATAGTCTTGATAAGAATGATTGCGCTTATTATCAATTTTTCCGTTATAAAGAACAGTTGTCGGATTGGGAGAAAGAAATAGAATTTTCGTATCAGGAGAGGCCTTTTTAATTTTATCAACGGTTTTTTCAATCGCTTGCTCTGTTTCTTTTATGCTTTGATGATATTGATAACTATTAACGACACCTGTTTCAATCATTACCAAATCAGGCTCTGATTTTACCAACTTTTCAACCGTTCCATCCTTAAGTAGCATATTTAAGGTGTAACCGCTTTTAGCAAAGTTATGAAATGACAGCTTTTTTTTATGTGGCAAATGGCGTTCTCGCACTTCCTTTTCTAATAAACGAAACCAAGAAAACATCGGATGAGATGCCCCTTTCCCACGAGCAACACTACTGCCAATAACGGCTACCTTTGCACCGTTCTTACTGTAGCTTTCAGAGACAATATAATCATAAATTGTTGTCTGGTCGCTAAATGAATGGATTGTTTTAGCCGACACAGCAGAGCCAGAAAACAATAAAATACTCGTAAACACTAAAATCATCGTTTTTTTCATTTTATTCGCTTCCTTTCATACTCTCTGCTTACCCTTTTCACTGGTACTTAATCTAGGTCATTTTGACTTCTCTCTCCCATGGGAATCTGATAAAATAAGGAAGCACAGTTTTTCTTGAAAGGAGGAAACTAGATGGTCTCTTCTAAGGATGTTGCCAAACATGCTGGCGTTTCTCAAACGACCGTATCACGTGTACTTAATACTCCAAACCTAGTCAAAAAACCAACAGTAGATAAAGTGATGGCTGCGATTGAAGAACTTCATTACATTCCGAATGCCCATGCCCGTTCTCTTGTACAAAATAAAACAAACACGATTGCGTTACTTTCTGGACCCCTTCATAATCCTTTTTTTGTCGATACAACAGCTGCAATTGTTAATTACGCTAATAGCAAAGGTTATCGTGTGCATGTTCAATTTGTGAATGATGAGAAATTAAATGAGGCATATACTTCAGTAGTTGAAAATAAGGTAGATGGAGTCGTGATGTCCTGTATCTTACTTGATGATCCTATTTTCGAGAAGTTTGAGAAAATGGATATACCATTTATTACATATAATCGAAAACATATTAATAATAAACATTTTGTTGAAATCGATAATTTTCAGGCTGGCATACTTTCAGCTCATCATATGCTAGAGTTAGGTCATAAACAAATTGCTTGGATTGGAGGTCCCTCTACCGTTAGTACATTTAAAAATAGATACGATGGCTTCGTTGAAGGGATGAACACTCAATACCTTGCATCGCAATATGTGATTCAAACGAATACATCAAAACAAGCGGTAAAAGAAGCATTTGAAAAACTGATGCAATTACCGACTCCACCGACAGCTATTTGTGCTGCCACAGATGCAATCGCTCTACAAACAATTGATGAAGCAACAAAGGCCGGTTATCGTGTCCCAGGCGATATTAGCGTAGTCGGTATCGATAATGTTGACTTAAGTAAACACGGTAGTATCGAGTTAACAACCGTCGGAAGTATCTCTGAGCAAAATTTAGGTTTTCTAGCCATCAATGAACTGATTGAAATGATTGAAAATAAAAAAAACAGTTGCGTAAAAATCACTGAATCTGTTAAAGTATTTAATAGGAAAACAACAAAGGCATATCAATAGTTTTTATCTATGCAAAAATGAATACGTAACCATTTTAAAGCATAATCCCTTACCCTCTTCCATATGAGCTTGAACGACTCATGTGGAATCGCTTTACAGAAAAATGGTTACGTATTCATAATTTAATATTCTAACTTGTAAGGGTTTACAATTAAGGAGGAGAAAAACCGTCATGAAATGGAAAAACAGAAAATACGGCGAAGAATCACCGTATATCCCAGCAGGACCTTTTAAGGTTCGCTTACCTTTTATCCATTACCGTTTTGAATGGCCCGATTATGTGCAAGGACTATTAATGTGTGCTGTTGATTTATCAGCCATCCCACTTTTAATGGAATTACTCGGTATGCCTTTTGAAGTAGCACTCGCTATTGTTGTTTTAAATGGACTTTTTTACTTATTACATCATTTACTAGGTGATCCGGCTGTACCTGGTTGGATTACACCAGCCATTCCTTTAATCATGCTGTACTGTCAGCAATTCCCTGAAGGACCTGAACGTGTTCACTCACTGATCGCCTTCCAATTAACACTCGGTATTCTATCATTATTACTCGGTGCTACTGGGTTGGCATCAAAGGTTGTTCGCTTTATTCCGCCCGCATTAAAAGCTGGTGTTATCCTAGGAGCTGGTTTAGCAGCTGTCATCTCTGTTTTCCAAGTTGGTGGCCGTTTTGAATTGTTCCCTTGGACCATCTCGATTGCTATTGGAATTGGGTTTTATCTTTTATTTTCAAAACATTTTATTCAATTCCAAAACCGCAATGCCTTTTGGAAAACCATTGCTAAACTAGGTATTTTCCCTGTGATACTAGTAGCCGTATTTATTGCCCCATTATTTGGGGAAGCAAAGTGGCCAACAATTGAATGGGGATTCTCATCTCCAGATTTTATTACATTGTGGAATGAGTACACGGTATTCGGATTAGGCTTACCCCCATTCATGATGTTTATTACAGCCATCCCTACTGTTCTCGCTGCTTATATTGTTCTTTTCGGTGATGTATTACAAGTAAAAGCATTAGTGGAAGATGGTCAATCTATCCGCCCTGATGAAAAGGTTGATTACAACCCTAACCGATCTCACTGGATTTTCGGTATTCGTAATGGTGCCATGAGTATTATTGGACCTGATGTCACGATGGCAGGACCCGTATGGAGTGCGATGCAGGTGGTAATGGTTGAGCGTTTCAAAAAAGGAAGAAAAGCTATGGACTCGATTTTCGGTGGTATGGGTTCATTCCGCTGGGGAACGAATACCGGCTTATGGTTACTTCCAATCGTAAGTTTCGTTGAGCCTATACTAGGTGTTGCGATGGCATTAACTCTTCTCATTCAAGGATATGTAAGTGTGAAAGTTGGTATTTTAGAAGCACGAAGTCAAAAAGATCTTGGTGTAGCTGGGATTGTCGCAGCTGTTCTATGTATTAAAGGCGCTGCTTGGGCGTTTGCGGTAGGTATTATTCTTTGTCTATTATTATACGGAAAAGATTTCTTTAAAGGAGAAATAGACAAAACGTTTAATAAAGATAGTGAAGATCTCAAAAATCAAGAAAAGCAGGTGAGTTAATATGAAGAAACAATTATATATCAATGGTGAATGGAGAGACTCAGCAAACTATGCTGACCTCCTTTCCCCCTATACAAATAAAGTGATTGCGGAAATTCCACAAGCTTCAAAGGAGGAAGTGGAAGAAACCATTGAGATGGCGCATCAAAAAAGAACAGCGATGGCTCGTTTGACTGCCTACGAGCGTGCAGAAATACTAGAAGAGCTTGTTCTATTATTTAAGGAAAATCGACAAAAAGCTGCTGAAATCATTTCTTTAGAATCAGCGAAACCATTGAAATTCTCACTAGGTGAAATTGACCGTACGATTGAGACATATAAATTCGCGGCTGAGGAAGCAAAACGCTTAACAGGAGAAATGATCCCGATGGACGCAGCCAAAAACGGGGCTAATCGATTCGGTTATACAATCGAGGAACCGATTGGCGTAATTGGTGCCATTACACCATTTAATTTTCCACAAAATTTAGTAGCACATAAAGTGGGACCAGCGATTGCCTCTGGAAACCCGATTGTATTAAAACCAGCATCGCAAACACCATTATCTGCTCTATTTCTTGCTGAACTCCTTGACCAAACTTCTTTACCTAAGGGTGCATTTAACGTAGTTACTGGCAGTGGTCGTATTGTCGGAGATGCCCTTGTCGAGAATCCGCTTGTGAAAATGATTACTTTCACTGGTAGCCCAGCCGTTGGTATTGGTATTCGCAATAAAGCAGGACTAAAGAAAGTTGCTTTAGAACTCGGCTCTAATGCAGGACTGATTATTGATAGAAACGTAGACTTAGAAGAAATCGTAGCTAAATGTGTAACAGGTGCCTTTTCTAACCAAGGGCAAGTCTGTATTTCTCTGCAACGCACTTACGTACTAGAAGAGATTTTTCCTGCGTTCGTTGAAAAGTTTGCCGAAGCTACTCAGGCGTTAACAATCGGAGATCCAATGCATGCAACAACTGACCTATCAGCGATGATTCATCCAGCTGAACAGGAGCGAGCATTGAGTTGGGTTGATGAAGCAGTCTCCTTAGGAGCAGAGATTATTACAGGCGGAAAAATTGAAAATGGCGTATTTTTACCAACCATCTTAACGAATGTCGATGCGACTGCAAAGGTTTCTTGCCAAGAAGTGTTTGCCCCTATTGTTATTGTTAACCGTATCTCTTCAATTGAAGATGGTATTATTGCAATCAATGATTCTGACTATGGTTTGCAGGCTGGTATTTTCACTAATGATATTCAAACTGCCTTCCATGCTTCTAAAGCACTTGAAGTGGGCGGCGTGATGATTAATGATATTCCGACCTATCGTGTAGACCAAATGCCATATGGCGGAGTGAAAGAAAGCGGTACGGGCAAAGAAGGTTTGAAATACGCGATTCACGAAATGACTGAAACTAAATTAATTGTTTGGAACCAAAATTAATTAGAGGAGTGACCATCATGTCTGAGAAAATCACCTTTACACCTATAAGCTACACAGGCTGGGATGCTCTTTCCCACCTCGTTGAAGAAGTAGAAAAGTTTAACGTCAAAAAAATCCTTGTGATTACTGACCCTTTTTTAAAAGAAATTGGCTTAACGGATAAAGTGACGCATCCACTTAATGAGGCAGGATATATCACTGATGTTTACACTGATGTTGTTCCTGAACCACCACTTGCCGTTGGGGAAAAACTGGTCTCCTATACGCGCGAGCACGCTTTTGATATGGTCATCGGCATCGGTGGCGGAAGTGCACTTGACTTAACAAAATTAGCTGGCGTTATCGCTGTTCATGAAGGTGATGTAGCTGATTATTTAAATCTAACCGGCACAAAATCGATTACAAAAAAAGGATTACCGAGTATCTTAATTCCAACTACATCTGGAACAGGATCAGAAGTAACAAATATCTCCGTCCTTTCATTGGAAACAACAAAAGATGTCGTCACGCATGATTATTTACTTGCAGATGTAGCTATTGTTGACCCAGCACTCACAATGTCTCTTCCTGCAAAGGTAACAGCTGCTACTGGGATCGATGCCCTTACACATGCGATTGAAGCATATGTGTCTAAAAATGCTAGCCCAGTCACGGACGCTTTAGCACTACAGGCCATTCGCCTAATCAGTCAATCCATCCGCACAGCTGTTCATCATGGCGACAATAAACAAGCACGCATTGACTTGAGCTATGGTAGTTATTTAGCTGGTATTGCTTTCTTTAACGCAGGTGTAGCTGGGGTTCATGCACTTGCTTATCCATTAGGCGGGCAATTCCATATTGCCCATGGTGATTCAAACGCTGTTCTTCTGCCATATGTGATGGGCTATATTCGTTCTGCATGTGAAAAAAGGATGAAGGATATTCTCGATACAATGGGCTTTAGCTCTACCCATCTTTCACAAGAAGAAGCTTCCCACCGTTGTGTAGAAGAATTAAAACGCTTAGTCGAAGATGTTGGCATCCCGTCTTCTTTAAAAGGCTTTAACATTGGCCATGATGCACTTGATTCGTTAACAGAAGATGCGACAAAACAAACTCGTTTACTCGCGCGAAGTCCAATGGAATTGTGTAAAGAGGATATATATACAATTTATGAAGCCGCCTTTGAGGGTAAAGTAGTTGATCAAACGCTAGTAAAAGCATGATGATAAAAAGGGGTGCAATTAAATTACTTGCATCCCTTTTTTATTAGATAAGAAAGTATAAAATTTTTCAATGAGTTTTCATGTCTAGCTCCAGGCGCCATCGGCTCGAGGTCATAAGCCGATAGGCAGGCGCCTTGCGCTTTTCTTATTAATCTGTTTTCAATTCATAATGAGCTACTCGATTCTCTTTAAATGTAATGATTAGCCATTCACTATCAATACTAATGATACTCCTTTCATTACCCAAATAATAAACGATGTTATTGTCACTCTTAAAATACGTGTTTTCTGTTGGTGTTCCTAGTTTTTCAATTACTTCGTTATAATGTCTATTTTTTAAATCATACGTATTTAACAAATCGTCTATCATTCCCACTCGTTTGTGTGGATTATTTCTCCAATCCATTTCATTAAATTTGGCATGAACGCCATTAAAAACTAGTAGGCTAATCAATGCGATTGGCAATACCAATGCTAAAGAAAACAACCAAAGTTGCTTGGGCTTCTCCCTCCTATTTGGACGTAAGCGTTTTATCGCAAACCACACACATAAAAAATACAATACACTTGGTAAAATGGCATATAGCACCGTATGAAGATTCATATTAACATCAGCCAGCGAAAACAAAATGAACAGTAGAAGATTAACCATCAAGTACAATATCGTTACGATAACTAGAAGAGGTAAAACTGCTTGAGTGAACTTCATAAATTAGAATAAGCTCCTTTTATTCATTTGGTATTATTATACATTCATTTAAGTTGATATTGGTAGTTATCTAGAGTGATTGTTTTCACACGGTCAGGGGAGGCGAACATGGCATTCTGGTGGCTATTAAAATTATTCTCCTAGAAGGCAGTGACTGCTCCTTTGCGGCGCTCTTTAATTACATTCAACTGTCAGTGTCAAGCTAGCGATGTACATATTTGATTATTTCAGTAAGTACAAAATGAAATATATGATGTGGGGTTTTATGGGAGTTGCCAACACATCTTGGCGGGTTTTCATCTTTTGTGTACGCATTTTCCTTTTGCCTATACATCTTGGCAGTTATCTCATGAAAGTGTACCATTCCTTGATTATGTCAGGTGATTCTCGTTTCTATGCTCCCCCCATCCCCCATTGATGGATTTCCTTTAAACAATGATTTCTTCTTTTGTAAATTTTTCACATGACAGGATTCTATCAAAAATAGCTTGATTGCCTTAATCCTTCACCGATAAAGTTATTATAAATTTCCGAAAATGATTGACTTCTACTCTAGGTAATTATACACTGAATGAGAATGATTATCGTTATTAAATTACTACATACGATTGTCACAGTTTAATAGAAGAGAAGGGGAAAAAAATGAAAGCAAAGAAGTCGTTCTTATTACTACTATTACTTGTATCTACCGCCATGTTTGCCTTAATTGGTTGCTCAAATAATGAATCAACCGCTTCTGAAGATGAAAAAGATAAAGAGGCGGAAACAACTACAGATCAATCATCCGAAACAGAATATCCAATTACGATTGAACATGCTTTTGGTGAAACAGTGATAGAAGAAAAACCTGAAAGAGTAGCAACAATTCAATGGGCGAACCATGATGTTGTACTAGCCCTTGGCGTTGAGCCTGTCGGTTTTTCTGCAGCAAACTATGGTGTAGAAGATGGTAGTGGCTTACTTCCATGGACTACGAAGAAACTTGAAGAACTTGATATTAAAGATCCTAATATTTATCAAGATACAGATGGTCTTGATTTTGAAGCGATTGCAGACTCCAACCCTGATGTTATCCTTGCTGGTTACTCTGGAATTACACAAGAAGATTACGATTTATTAACACAAATTGCACCAGTTGTCGCATATCCAACTACTCCTTGGACAACAACATGGCGTGAACAAGTGCTTCTTAATGCCAAAGGGATGGGTATGGAGAAAGAAGGAGAACAACTCATTAAAGATACAGAGGATTTAGTTGCGGAAAAAGTTGCAGAGTATCCTGAATTAAAGGGGAAAAAAGTAGTTTGGGCTAACTTCTCAGCAAACGATTTGTCTCAGTTCCACCTCTATACACCTGCTGATCCACGTGTGGCATTCCTAAAGGAAATGGGATTAGAAACACCTGAGAGTATTACCAATCTAATCCAAGATGAAAATGCATTCTCTTTATCTTTAAGTGCTGAAAATGCTGATGTACTTAATGATGCTGATATTATCATCGGTTATAATGATGAAAGCACATATGACGCAGTAAAAGCAGACGCTCGTCTTGGCAAAATTAAAGCTATAGAAAGAGGATCGGTTGTCTTTATTGGTAACAACACACCACTTGCAGCTTCCGGGAACCCTAACCCGCTTTCTATCGAATATACAATCGATGAATACTTAGAATTAATCGCAGATGCGGTTGAGAAAGTTGATGAATAATTTAATTGAAAAGCAAGTCCCAAAAAGGCATCTACCAAAGCATTTGATAATTGTGCTCGTCGCATCTATCATTCTACTATGCTTATGTGTTGTTGCCTCTTTGGCATTTGGCGCAAGGTTTGTATCATGGAATGAGTTACTTACCGGTCTATTTCACCCAGAAATAGAATCATTTAGTTCAAGTGTTGTGCAAGAACGCATCCCTCGTACGATTTTTAGTTTATTATGCGGTGCTGCTCTTGGTGTTTCCGGTGCACTCATGCAATCTGTAACAAGAAATCCAATTGCTGACCCTAGTATTCTTGGCGTAAATACAGGGGCAGCGCTTTTTGTCGTCTGTGGGATAGCTTTTTTTCAAATTAGCAGTGCAGCTGAATATATTTGGTTTGCGATTGTTGGAGCTATGCTAACAGCGATTTTTGTATATGGAATTGGTTCAATGGGGAGTTCAGGTGCGACCCCACTTAAGCTCGTCTTAGCTGGGGCAGCAACAAGTGCCGCTCTCTCTTCCCTCGTTAGTGCCATTATGCTATCTCGTACATATGTCATGGATCAATTTAGATTTTGGCAAGTAGGTAGTGTAGGATCTGCTAACTGGAACTTAATCCTCACTTTTTTACCTTTTTTAGTTGCAGGGATTTTGCTTGCGATCATGACTGCTTCTGCTTTGAATGCATTAGCACTCGGTGACGAAGTGGCTACCGGACAAGGTGTCAGAACCGGTATGATTCGTTTAATCGCTGCATTTGCAGGGGTCATTTTATGTGGTGCCGCAACTGCGCTAGCCGGTCCAATTGGCTTTGTCGGTTTATTAGCGATGCATTTGATGCGACTCATTCTAGGCGCTGATCTTAGATTCACCATTCCCATGTCGGCAATATCAGGTGCAGTCATTTTAACAATCGCAGATATCGCTGGTCGTATCATCGGTAGCCCAGGGGAGTTAGAAGCTGGAGTTGTTACAGCCTTTATTGGAGCGCCTTTATTAATATTTTTAGCGATTAGAATGAAGGTGCGTTCACTATGAAACATCCATTATTAGCCGTTATTAAACAGGGACGAATAAAAAGAAGACAGCGCTGGTTACTGATTAATAGCATACTATTTGCTACAGCCTTAGCATTATGCTGTGCCATGCTCATGTTTGGTAACTCCTATTATCCGCCACAAGAGATTTGGAATGCACTAACAGGGAATGCTGCTGGCGGTGCTTCCTTTGCCGTCAATACAATCCGTTTCCCGAGAATGTTAGCTGGTTTTTTTGCTGGTATTGCTTTCGGCATAGCAGGGAATACATTTCAAACGATGCTAAGGAACCCGCTTGCTAACCCCGATATTCTGGGTATTACTGCTGGTTCAAGTGTGGCAGCTTTAATTTGTATTCTTATTTTCCATACAAGTAACACGGTCGTATCTATTGCATCTGTCATTGCCGGATTATTAACGGTTTTCCTTATTTTTATTTTATCTAAAGGAAAATCTTTTTCCATCGGACGATTAATACTAGTCGGTATTGGGATTCAAGCTATGTTGAGTGCAGCCATTTCTTTTCTATTAATGCGAGGTGCGCAAGAAGATATACCTACTGCCTTACGATGGTTAAACGGCAGCTTGAATGGTGCTCAGCTAGATTCAACGATTCCATTAATGATTACTGTCATCCTATGCGCGCCTATTGTTGCCATTTTGGGTAGACAGCTTGGGATTCTTGAATTAGGTGAAGAATCGGCGACATCGCTCGGACTCAATACAAATCAAACAAGAATACTCCTTGTACTAACTTCGGTCGCCATGCTAGCCATTGCCACCGCAACGACCGGACCGATTGCTTTCGTTGCCTTTTTAGCTGGACCGATTGCCAAAAGACTAGTTGGTGTCGGGTATTCTAATGTCATTCCTGCAGGTCTCGTTGGTGTGAATCTTGTTTTAGCAGCTGACTTGATTGGTCAGTTTGCTTTTACAACTAGATATCCTGTTGGTATTATTACTGGATTACTCGGGGCACCATATCTAATTTACTTACTTATCCGTATGAATCGAAAGGGTAATTTATAATGAAAACAATACACCAATTTGAAACGAAGGAAGTCGTAGCCGGTTATGATCAGAAAACGATTCTCCATGGGTTGGATGTGGAGATTCCAAGCAATAAAATAAATGTCATTATCGGGGCAAATGCTTGTGGAAAATCGACTTTGTTAAAAACGATGGCGAGGCTAATCAAACCACAGTCCGGTCAGGTTATTCTTGATGGGAAATCAATTGATCAAATTCCACCGAAGCAACTCGCTCGGGTACTCGGTATTTTACCACAGTCCCCTATTGTTCCAGAGGGAATTACAGTAACTGATCTCGTTGGTAGAGGGCGTTATCCTCACCAGAAAATGTTCAGTGGTTGGTCTAAGAAGGATTATGAAGCGGTAGCTGAAGCAATGGAAATTATGAATATCGCAGAACTTGCCGATCGTAATATTGACGAACTATCTGGTGGTCAGAGACAACGAGTATGGATCGCCATGGCACTGACACAACAAACAGATATTTTATTTTTAGACGAGCCGACTACGTTTTTGGACATTGCCTATCAAGTAGAAATTTTAGATTTATTAACCGATCTCAATCGTAAATACGGGACAACTATCGTCATGGTTTTGCATGACATTAACTTATCTGCACGTTACGCAGATTACATTTTCGCATTAGAAAAAGGGCAGCTCATCGCAGAAGGTGAACCTTCTCAAGTCATCACAACTGATCTTGTGAAACAAGTCTTTGGTCTAGATTGCACTGTCATCAATGACCCTGTCTCCCTCTCACCTATGGTTGTACCTAGGGGCAGATACCATGTACAAGTAAATGAATCGTTATAAAAACAAGAAACTCGCTTCTGTAAAATGAGCGAGTTTCTTTTTTTACATTAAATAACACCTTCCTGTATTTGCTAATATCATTGAAAAATGGTATGATGAATATAATTATTTTTGTTCGGTGTAAAATTGAGAGAGAGGAAATCTCTTCTAAGGAATTTTTTGTCTTAAAATCGTATGTTTGAACAAGGGTAGTAATACATTTGTGGTAACCCCACAACAGGAGACGATAACATGGAAACAGGTACAGTAAAATGGTTTAACGCAGAAAAAGGTTTTGGATTTATCGAGCAAGAAGGCGGAGAAGATGTATTCGTACATTTCAGCGCAATTCAAAGCGAAGGCTTCAAATCTTTAGACGAAGGTCAAAAAGTAACATTTGACATCGAACAAGGTCAACGTGGTCTTCAAGCAGCTAACGTTAACAAAGCATAATTACTATAGAAAAAAAGACTCCATCTAGGAGTCTTTTTTTCATTAACGGTAAGGACACATTATCTTCACTAATGAAAGGGATTGAGATTATGAGCGTAGAAATGTTTCGTATCGGGGAAATGGTAAATATAAAAAGGACGAAAGAGCAAGTGATTATATCAAAAAGCCAGTATGTAAAAAATATGAAAAGATACTCTTATGTCGTTAATAAATATCCTGGTACATTTTTCTTTGAAGAAGAATTGATGAAGTGCGAAAAGAATTAAGTTCTTGCATCTGTAATCAGTGATTCTATTTTTATGCTAAAATTATAGTATCAATCAATTTTGGAGAGATGTTCGATGATCAGTAAAGTAAAGGATAAAACAGTTTACCAATCTCTAGTGGATACGTCTACTAAATTATTTGAGTTGTTAACTAAAAACTTAGATGTCAATTCTGCATATATAGCCAAAAAAGTAGGCAATAAAATGACTGTTATTAATTCCTATAATAAAGTGGAATTTATCATACCAGACGATATTGCTGTTGATTATCAAGAATCGAATTGCAAACTTGTATTAGAAAATAATGAACCTGCGAAAACCGTGATGAATTTAATGGCTGATGAAGAAACAAAAAAGCGAAAAATCACCGATGAGCTTGGTGTGAAAGCCTTTATTGGGGTTCCGTTAAATCGCACAGATGGATCAAACTTCGGCACGCTCTGTTTAATGGATAAAGATGAAAAAACCTTTACCAATGAACAAGTGGAAATGGTCCTGTCCATTGCCGATGTCCTCTCCTATATTATTGAACTCGATGACCTTTATGAAGATATTGATTTACTCAGCGTACCCATTATTCCGATATCAAAAGGGATTGCTATCTTGGCACTACAAGGCAACGTCAACGATAAAAGGGAAAGAAAAATTCTTGAAGATACATTAAATTATACATTAAGCCATAAAATTTCTTCTTTTCTCATTGACTTATCTGAAATGCAAATCTCTAATTATGAATTTTCTGATGCACTTAATCGATTAGTCTCGGCTCTTAAACTTATGGGCGTGAAGGTAATGCTTTCTGGTATTCCAACAGCACTTGCTAGCTCAACAAGAATGAGAGACCAATTCCAAGATTTAGAAGTAACATTTGTCAGAAGTATTGAAGATGGACTAAAAAAATTAGGTTATCAAATTGTGGAACGTGAAGAAGAGCAGTAACTCCTACTGCTCTTCTTCACGTTCCCATGTCTTAACATTCCTATTAGACGAAAGTCTCCTCTTCTCTCTTTGACAGCATAGTCATTCCCGCTTTTATAAGCTAAATATCTCCATACCTCTTTAATGGCCTTGTTTAGAATCTACCTCTTCCTACCAACCTTCCTTGTGCGAATCAATCAAATGGTTAAAAAGTAGTTTAAGTGTACAAGCACTAAATGCATCCTTTGCATAAAACTATTAGAAAAGGAGGTATTTTCATATGGTAAAAATATATATCGATCCTGGTCATGGTGGTACTGACCCTGGAGCAGTAGGTAATGGTTTACAGGAAAAGAACCTTACACTACAAATAGCTACAAAGGTAAGAGATTTATTATTAGGATATAGTAATGCTGAGGTACGAATGAGTCGAACAGGTGACCAAACCGTTTCTCTTGCCCAAAGAACAAACGATGCCAACGCTTGGGGGGCCAATTACTTCTTATCCATTCATATTAATGCCGGTGGCGGTACTGGCTATGAGGATTATATCTATCCTGGATCCGGCACACCTACAACAACCTATCAAAATATCATCCATGAAGAAATAATGAAAGTCGTTAACTTCGCCGATCGTGGGAGAAAGCAAGCCAATTTTCACGTATTAAGAGAAAGCAATATGCCTGCTATTTTAACAGAGAACGGTTTTATTGACACAGTTGCTGATGCCAACAAATTAAAACAAGCGTCATTTATTCAAGCCATTGCCCAGGGACATGTAAATGGACTCGTACGTGCCTTCAACCTGGTTCCATCAGGAGGAGCTATCTATCATACAGTTGTCAGCGGAGATACTGTCTACGCCTTATCTCAAAGGTATGGAAGCACAATTGCACAAATTCGAAGCTGGAATGGATTAGACGCTAATTATACGATTTATCCTGGGCAAGTTTTGCGGGTGAAATAAAGCAACTATTTTATATTAAAAGTTAAAGTCGGGCTGCCCTTAAACATAACAAGCCCGACTTCCTCTTTCGAATATAAACTTTCTTATGCTTTCTGACTTTCTTTCCATTGTACAATCGATTTAGCTAACTTTTTTGGCGTATTTTTAAAAGCGTCTATTGTGCTCCCAGCTAAATGTGCAGTAATTGTTACATTATCAAGATCTAAAAACGGACTTGCCTCTCCTAAAGGTTCATGGTCAAAAGTATCAATCGCTGCACCAGCAATTTGTTTCTCATTTAATGCTCGAATAAGATCTTCTTCACATACTAGTCCTGATCTAGCTGTATTGATAAGAACAGCAGTACTTTTCATCATCGCTAACTGTTCATACCCGATAAGATGCTTCGTTTCCTCCGTTAATCTCCCATGTAGAGTCACAACATCTGAATCTGACAATATAGTTTCTAAATCTACTTGTTCAAAAGCCGTTTCCCCCTGAAAATAGGGATCATAGAAAATAATTCTAGTATCAAACCCACTTAGAAATTTGCCAACAAGTTGCCCAATATGACCATAGCCAATGATTCCTATTGTTCTATCTTCTAATTCTGGTACGAAATCAGCATTACTAAAATCTTTGCGCCAATCTCCTTGTTTTAAGGCAGCATGTGAACGGGCAATATTTCGAATTTCAGATAGAATCATCCCCACCGTAAATTCAGCTACACTTCTTGCATTTCTACCGGGTGTATTAATCACTTCTACCCCTCTTGCTTTAGCCTCATTAATGTGAATATTTTCTACACCTCCACGTAAAACCCCTATCAATTTAAGATTTGTGGCTTTCTCGATCACTTTTTGACCAATTGGTGCAAATTGTGTAATAATCACCTCATACTGATTGATATCGTCATATAAGTTTTCTGGTAAACATACTGCTTCACTACCTTGTTGCTCAATAGCAAGATTATCCTTTTGCAACGCTTCTAAACTCTCATGCCGCCATTCTCGAATCGCCAGCTCGATACCGTTATCTATTAAAGTTTTTAATCCTTGTTCCATCATTTCCTTCGTAATAAATAAATCCGCAATTGCTAAGCATTTCATCTGTGCTTCTCTCCTTATCTCATTAACATTCCACCAGTAGCATCAACTGTCGCCCCGGTCATATACTTAGATTTTTCTGATACTAAAAAAGCTGCAATATCTGCCATTTCTTCTGGTTTTGCTACTCTCCCAACTGGAATTCGATTGACATAATAATCACCTTTTTGCTGCAAGGAATCTTTAATCATATCGGTTTCTACAATACCGAGTGCCAAGTTATTAACTGTAATATCATCCTTTGCATGTTCTCTAGCAAGTGAAATCGCAAACGCAATCATCCCAGACTTACTAGCTGCATAGTGTGAATGACCTGTTGTTGAGCCATAAAACGCTGCCTGTGACGTAATATTGAGGATACGACCACTTTTCTTATGAAATAAACAGTGTTTTATAAACCCTTGTGAAGTTAGAAACACACTATCAAGATTAATTCCGATTGTCTTCTGCCATTCTTGTAAGGACATATCTTTAATATAATTGGTTGGCCATACTGCAGCATTATTCACTAAAATATCAATCGATTCCTCTATCCGTTCACTTGCCTTTTCCATTAACTCTGCTACTGCTTTCTCATTCGAAAGGTCGAGTTGAATGGCCACTGATTTTTGTCCATATCCTTGTATCTCTTTAACTACTGCCTCTGCTTGTTCTCTGTTCCCTTGGTAAGTAAGGACCACATTCGCCCCCTCTTTACCGATGGTTCTAGCAATCTCTTTGCCTACGCCACGAGAGGCGCCGGTCACAACAGCTGTTTTTCCTCTTAAACCTAAATCCATTCTTATATCCCTACCTTCCATACCTCTTCCATTTTCGCTAGTGTCTGTTTATATTGTTGATATTTTTTTTCATAGATTGCCTTGTTCTCAGGGCGAGGTTGAATCATACGATTCACTTTCACCATTGCTTCAGCCGCTTCTTTAATTGATTCGTAGTCCCCATTCATAACGGCTGCACACATCGCAGTTCCCAGCGTTCCATGTTCTTTTACTTCAACAATTTCTAATGGTATTTGCAAGCTATCAGCAAATATCTGTAACCACACATCAGATTTTGTCACACCGCCAGCTATTCTAGAGGCTTCAGGTTTTTCAATATATTTTAATAATCTTTCAATATGATAGATATGTCCAAAAACAATCCCCTCATAAACAGCTTGAATAAAATGTTTCTTTTCATGCCAACTATTCATTCCAATAAAGCATGATGTCGCATGTGGCACTGTATTCGAACCGAATAAAAACGGAAAGAATACAAGCTGACTCTCCTCTGGTGTCGTTTCTTCCACCAACTCATTGCAAATATCATAAATCGATTGTCCTGTCAGTGCACATTGTTGTTTTTCCTCTATCATAAAATGATCAATAAACCACTCCAGGTTACTTGCTGAGGTTGGGCTTGCTTCCGTGGTTAGCCAATAGTCATCCAAGCAGTAAATCGATGTCATAAATAGTTCACGATCAATAACTGGTTTTTTCGTAATATATTCATTTATACTCCATGTACCTGCAACAATCGCTAATCGGTCTTCTTTTACCAAACCAGAGGCAACTGCCGAAGCTGCAATATCAAAAATCCCACCTGCTACAGGCGTTCCTTCCTGTAACCCTGTCATTTCAGCAATCTCTTTAGTAATGGCCCCACAATAATCTGTTGACTGTTTAAGTGGTGGCAATTTATCAATGAGATCGTCGATACCAAAAAAGGATAATAATTGTTGATCATAACAGCGGTCACGGACATTTAACAAATTTGTTCCTGAGACATCTGTTAGTTCTAAAAAAGCTTCGCCCGTTAATTTAAAACGTACATAATCTTTCACTGTAAATATATAATCTGCTTCTTCTATAACAGATGGTTGGTAATCCTTTAACCATCGCAGTAATGCTACAGGCTGACCCGCCCAAACAGATTGCATTGTCTTTGGTAGCACCTTTTCTTCAAAATTACTATCGCCGTACCATTCTTCTATATATTTCTTGGCACGATTATCTGTTGAGATAATCCCGTTATACACTGGCTCTCCTTTTTTATCTGAAAGATATAAACCATTCCCATGTCCAGTAATCGCAAGACCAACAATTTTACTTGTATCAATTGAACAATGATTAATTAACTCTCGAATGACTGCTAGATTCGCTTCCCATAACTCATACATATCACGCTCTGTATGATAGGGTTTTGGCATAATCATTTTTGTCTTCTTAGATGCTATGCCAACTTCTTTGCCACCCAAAGTATATAATGCTGCTTTTGTGATCGTACCTCCATTATCGATTCCCATAATATACTTCTCCATTGTTCTACCCCCTAAGATAATAATCCAGCAATCTTAATAATTATCCACCCTAACGGGGTGGTCGCTCCCCCAACAAGATTAGCAAGCTCAGTCTCTTTATGAAAACTACTAGGTAAAGCGACATTAGATAGGTTAGCAGCTTCTGTAAATCCAGCAGCAATATCGGTCCCTATATAGAGCACTAATGTCATAATCGCTATTCCGGTAATATATAATCTCACCATATTTTGTTTAAGGTAGGGCGCACACATGGCAAACAGAAATGAAAGCGATGCCAAATCAGTGAATGGCAATAAACGATTACCTGGTAAAATAACAGCAAGTAATAATGTCGTTGGTATCATTAGTAAACCCGTAGCTAACACCGACGGTCTTGCAATCAATAATGCCGTGTCCATCGCAATATAAAACTCTCGATCTGGGAACCTTCTTTTTAAAAACGCCTCGGCAGCTTCTCTAATAATATTTAATCCTTCCACAAGCACATCGACCATTTTAGGTAGTAGAACCATTACTGCCGCAACCGTTATACCAAGAGTCAGGACAGCAGCTACATCGAAACCAGCTAAAATCCCCAATAATGTTCCAATTAATGCGCCCAATGTCATGGGCTCTCCAAATATCCCAAACTTCTTTGTAACCGTTTCAGGATCTGCCTTTACATCCCTTAAACCTGGAATTCTTTCTATGATCCAATTAATCGCTATACCTACAGGAACAAAAATGGCTGTGGTCCCATGCGGAAATGAAATCCCTTTTAATTGATAATCTTCTTGTATACGTGAAGCCGTCTTATCAGCGATATAGAGTGTTACCAGAAAATGGACAATCGATGCTATAACTCCTAACCAAATATTCCCTGATAGCGTGTAAACAATTGCGCCAACAATCATAAAAATCCAAAAATTAAAGATATCAATATTCACTGTTTTTGTTGCCTTCAAGAAAAGCAAAATTATATTTACTAGTATAAGCCCAAAAACAGCGAATGGCACTATTGGTGACCCCCAACCAATTGCTGCAGCTACTGGCCAGCCTGGGTCTATAATCGTTAAGTTCAAATTAAAACGCTCAACCATTGATTCTGCTGCTGGTCCAATGCTTTCAAGCAATAAGGTAATAATGAGATTAATACCCACAAAACCAATCCCAACTAGCATGGCTGCTTTAAACGCTTTACCAATAGGTACCCTAAAGCATAGTGCCAATAGAAAGAAAATAATCGGCATCATGACAGATGGACCTAAATCAATAACCCAATTTATAAGCTCCATAACGCTCCCCCTAAACTTTTTTTAAATAAAAAATCCCCCACAAAGAAACGGTACTAGACATACCAATTCCTTATGGGGGTTATTTCTCATGGACACTGAACCCTCAAATCTATTTTGTTGTCAAAATAACCATAAAGAAGATTGACTAGTTGTTACAGCCAAAAAGCCAGCTTTAAAAACAGAATCAAGTTGTTCTTTTTGATCAATAAATCCACCTGCCAACAAAGGTGTATGTGGTAAAACCTCTCTAATACGTTTAATATACTGTGTTGCAAATGGACCTGGTAAGACTTCTACTGCATCGAATTGCGATCCATTTAAAGCACTGAGAGATTGTTCAAAAGAACGTGAATCCAATAGAAAAATTCGATAGATTGCTATTAATCCTATCTTCCTCGCTTGTTGAAGTACACGCTGATTAGGTGAAATGACCCCATCCACTTTAAATAAATCCTTCAACCACTTTACTCCTTTTGCATCCTTTGTTAACCCTTCGACTAAATCAATATGAACAAGTACCTTTTTATTATGTTCATGGCATCTTTTTGTTAATTGACCTAAGTTCCCAATATGAACATCAGATAACAATATAAATGGTGACTGACTCTTTAAAGCATCATCTAAATATTTTAACTGTCGAATGGATGGGATAACTGTTTTTTCATTAAACATATGACACCTTCTATTTTTTGATAATTTTATCGTAAAACGCTTACATAATAGTGTCAATCTGTTCTACTTCAAGTCTATGATCCTATCTTTGGCTTAATGCCTTATAATCCTGATAGGCATCGGCAACAGTGCCACCTTTATGAATAATCGTATGGAGTGCCGCTATAGCAGCAACAGGATGTTCATTTTGCGTTACGTTTCTCCCTACCGCTACTCCTTTCGCTCCCACACTCATACAATGATGAACAAATTCAAGATATTCTTGAAAATCATTTGTTTTAGGCCCGCCTAATGCTAATACAGGCCGTTTAGCAGCTTGAATAATTAACTGATCATCTTTTGTACCAGTAAATCTAGTTTTTATAATATCTGCACCTAGTTCCGTTCCTAGTCTAGCAGCAGTAGCAATAACGTCAGGACTTTTGGAAGCCTCATTTGTTACAGCATAACCATAAGGTAATGTTTCACACATATAAGGCATCTGCCAGTGATCTGCTTCTTTCGCTAATTTCAAAGCAATATCATGAGCTACTTCCTCATTTTCAGCACCAGGGAAAGTCATAGAAATGACCCCATCTGCTCCTAAGCGCACTGCATCTTCAACTGAAAAAGCAGCTTGTGTATACGGTACACTTGGATCATAAATTTTACTCGACATATCCACTCGCAAAAGCATCCCTACATCTGGAAACTCTTCCTCATAGATATTGGCCATTCCGTAAGTAACTAATATGGCATCTAAACCTTGGTTTACCATTTGAGGTAACACATGAATGGCCCTATCAATCCCCTCTGTTTTGTTAGAAAAGTAATAGCCATCTAGGGCAAGCACTAATGCTTTACCGTCTTCAGCAAATATTCGACGCATTCTTCTCTTCTTAGACATCCAATCTCTCCTTTTCAAATAAAAAAGACCTCATAAATACCCATTAACTAAACATTAGCTAATGTATTTATGAGGTCTCACGTCAACACATGACCGTAATTTTTTATATATTTTGTTTTAACATATTTATATTATCAGAAAAAACAATAAGTAGTCAAAGTTAATTTTCATTTATTAATTATTTACATCTAAAGTCTTTTATATTAATATTGTTATCGAAAACCGATATCGTTATTAGAAAACAAAGGGAGTCCTTATGGTTGGAAAACAATAAGATATTAAGAAAGTTATTTTTAGGCTTTATCCATATTCATATTTTACATCATGCCAAAGAGCATCCCATATATGGAAGCTGGATGTTAGACGAATTAAGAGAACATGGTTATACCATTAGTGCAGGTACTCTATACCCTATATTCCACGGAATGGAAGCTGATGGTTTGTTGCTAAAAGAAGACCAATTGGTAGATGGAAAAATAAGAAAATATTATCGCATTACTGAAAAAGGTGAAGCTATTTTAATTGAAGCAAGAGCAAAGGCCTATGAATTATTCAAAGAAATTAAAGAGTAAAGGAGTCCTGCATGCAATACTTTAAAAAACTACTTGAGATTTTCATTGTATCAACAAGACTTGGTTTCACTTCTTTTGGTGGACCAGTCGCACATTTAGGTTATTTTCATCAGGAATATGTTCGAAAAAGAAAATGGATGGACGAAAAAAGTTATGCTGATCTCGTAGCATTAAGTCAATTTCTACCCGGCCCTGCAAGCAGTCAAGTCGGAATTGGCATTGGTGTCATGAGAGGTGGCGTTTTAGGTGGGATTGTATCTTTTATTGGCTTTACAATGCCCTCAGTCATTGCTCTTATTTTATTCGCTTATTTTGCTCAACAGCTTGGTCTAATGGAATTTGGCATCATCCAAGGGTTGAAAATAGTTGCTGTAGTCATTGTTGCTCATGCCATTTTAGGGATGGCTAAGAGTTTAACCCCTGACTTGACTCGAAAATCAATCGCTTTATTCGCGCTATTAATTACCTTACTTATTCCCCATAACCTATCGCAGATTGGGGTCATTCTGGTAGCTGGATTGCTTGGTTATTTTATGTTTAGTAAAAAAGAGGAGCATGACGGTTTATCATTACAAGTACCATTTTCAAAGAAGGTAGGATTGGTTTGTTTAAGTTTATTTTTCGGGCTTTTAACCATCCTTCCGATTTTAAACAGTATAATTTCAAGTACTTGGCTAAGTATGGTTGACAGTTTCTACCGGGCTGGGGCATTGGTATTTGGAGGAGGACATGTAGTTCTTCCCTTATTAGAAAGAGAATTTGTTCCTACTGGATTCATTAGTGAGGAAGCCTTTTTATCTGGTTATGCCGCTGCACAGGCTGTGCCTGGTCCACTATTTACCTTCGCAGCATTTATTGGCGCTGATATGAATGGTTGGTTAGGAGGCATGATTGCAACATTTTCTATCTTTTTACCTGCCATACTACTTATCTATGGTGTCTTACCTTTTTGGCATGCATTAAGGAAGAATCATCACATAAGAGGAGCATTTATTGCCATTAACGCTGCTGTTGTTGGAATACTAATATCAGCCTTTTATATGCCCATATGGACGAGTGCTATTATTACGCCATTAGATTTTTCCTTAGCAGCTATATTATTCTTTATGTTGGTTTATTGGAAACTCCCCCCGTGGCTCATTGTTTTAGCTGGCGCAATAGGGGGAGTATTGATAAAAATGACTTGAACACCTTTAAGCCGTTATTGCAAAATAACGGTTTACTTTATTTTTGCTTCATCTTCAATTGATTTTCTAGCTCCGTTACACGATGCTCTAGTTTCTGCCTTTCATCAAGCTCCATTCTTAATTTCTCCTCCATCAATTCTCCGTTTTTTAAATACCTTTTAATGACCTTACTCGCTGCTACAAATACAATGATAAGTAAGGTAGGAATGATAAGAACAAATGTCAATATTATGATTCCATTCACCAATGAAAACATATCCCCAAACCCCATGGCTTCTACTCCCAACTAAATGAAAATCTTATTGCTTAATTAGTATATAGGACACATTTTCCTATAGCCACTCTTTATGTACCTAAATATATAAGAAACAACTAATAGCATAAACTGAAATTTCAGCTAATAAAAATTTGTTTCCATATTCATTAACTTCTACTCCACCAAATACGTTAACAGTAACACACGTACCTCATCGTACATCCTATATTCATCTAAAAAATGAGGATAATTTCTCATTATCCATTTTAAAAATTCATATGTAGGGAAATGCTCAAAAAAGTTGGATGTCAATAATGATACTTGCCTTTGTGAAAGCTGATCTATGCGGTTATTGGCAATGTAACTTAGACTACCTGCTATATTCATCCAGTATGTATTTAAATCTGCAGATAAATCTTCTAATGGATATGAATCACCAAAATCATTATAGATCTTTGTTAAGTCTTCAAAAGGCATGGGATGATATAGATTTTCCCTTTTTTCCATTAACTGTTCGAATATTGTTTGTTTATTGAATACCCACCACCGATTAGACGCTATTTGTTAACACAGGGAAAATAAAGGTTTCTATCGAGAGCTACTTTTCCCAGTATCAAAAGAACCACTGATAAAAGAAAAAACCCCCAATAACAATGATTACGAGTAAGAGTAAATCCTTCCAGCCCATCCCACTTACATCAGGGGACGGACTCTGACTTTTATTGATGCTATCATTTAGCGTAACTGTGGGTTGGTTCTCTTCCTTTTTCTTTCTATCTTCTGATGGCATTCATACACCCCTTTTTGTTTCGGACTGTAGGGAAAAGCAATAGATAGCTATATTTACTGCATTTTCCCTTTTTTCCTCTATTATTCTCGATCCCTTGCAGCTTGCGTATCACGAATATTCTTTTGCACTGCGACACTTGCAAATAAGCTAAGGACAAAAGCCATCGCATAAAATCCCTTTTCACTTAGAATAATACTACCAGCGTTATATAACCCAATGGCCATTAATGAAACGGCGACAATTAAAGCGAACCAACTGATCCCGTAATAAATACCCGTCACAGAAATACCATCTTCCTTGTCTCTTACCGCCTTTTGTAAAGAAACAGCGGCATACAATCCAAATATTAGAACAGCAAAATAATAGCCCTTCTCATTGAGTTCCATTGCAGCATTAAATAGACCAATTATATAAGCAGTCACACCTACTAATAGGGCTGCCCATGAAGCACCTTTAAAAGCTGCTGATGGTTCCCCTTCTTTTCTTTCTTCTTTCACTTTATTACTTGTCTTTTTCGCCTTTTCTACCATCAACTCTTCATCACTCGACAATATAACCTCCACCTTTCTTAACTCCACCACATGGCTAACACAAAAGTTGACCAGATTGACATGATGAAGCTTATAATAACTACCACTCCAAGAATCTCCAAGTATTTTACCTTCATTTTATGTTTAATTACTCTGTAAAATGTTATCGCAATCGCTAGCATATAAAATAAATAACTGCTTATCGTTACGATTGCTAAAAAAGTGAGTGGATAAACATTAGGCAAAATGGCATGAAGGGAATAAGCAAAATCTTGACCAAAAATGGCCAATACCGAGCCAAGAAGTAAACAAATGATCACAATCATCTTATACCTCATTTTGTTTAATTTAGTGTAATTATACACTTTTCAAGCTCGTTTAGAAACGTTTATTTATGAAAAATCTAATTTTTGAGAATAAATACCTAAAAAGAGTTGGTTCGTAAACTCGAACCAACTCTTCTTTTATCCTTTATTCAGTTTTAAATTAGCTTCCTTTATGAACAAATTCACCTTAAAGATCGTTTTAAACATCAAGTAACCTACCATTGCACCCATCGTATTGAGGATAATATCATCAATATCAAACTGGCCGACCTGCAAGAAAAACTGTAGAAGCTCAATAGAAAAACTCGCAGTAATGGCCGTGATGGTTACGACTGAAAAAAGACGACAATGTTTAAAAAGCACCGGGAGCAATAATCCTAATGGCAGAAAAATAAGGATATTTCCAATTGTGTTAGTGATAATAATATCCAAATTAAAGCGATCAGCACCTAAAAGATAGGTGATTGTCGTTTTAAAAGGAATAATATTTACATTCATGCCCCATTCAGATAAATTAAAGTTAAAAAAGCTCATTTGTGCTTCTCTTGAGAAAAAATAAAAATTATCTACATAACCATTAGCGTAATTCATTACTCTCTCCAAGAGCCGACCGATAATTAACTGCCATAAGACGACTAGCGTAAACAATGAAAACAGCAACCAGCTACTCACTTTATAGAGCCGATAGAATGGGAAGATAGATTGATTATAACCATGTGCAATACTTTTCTGATTGCCAAAATCAGCTAGAGCCAACTGTACGGCCTCTTTTTCACTCTTGCCATTTTGCCTATGTTCTTGTTTCAGTAAAAAAATATGGTCTTTCATTTCATCAATGATCTCTTGTTTTTCAACATGATCACAATCAATTGTATTTACAATTTGGTTGATATAGGATTCAATCTCTTTGTCCACTTGAGCCCCTCCGTTGTTACGTTAATCAAATCATTCACTTTTTGCCACTCGCCTAGTTTCCTACTTAATTCTGTTTTTCCCCCGTTTGTTAATTGATAATACTTCCTTCGACCACCAAGCTGTGAATCTTCCCAATACGCTTCAATCCAGCCATTCTTCTCCAGCCTCTTTAAAGCCGGATACAATGTCCCTTCACTCATGTTATACAACTCATGACTGTTTTCCTTTAAGCTCTTCACCATCTCATATCCGTACATATTTTTTTTAGATAATAATGAAAGCAATAAAATATCAATACTACCCTTCATGATTTCTTTGTCCATTCTGTTTCTCCTTTATTTGGAAAGTCGCTAAATATATTGTAATACGATGTACATCGTATTACAAGGTAATTTGTACAATTATTGACTTTATGGACTGAACATACACATTTTTTCAAACTTTAAAAATATTATCATGTAAAACAAGGAAATATTTGTTATTATTTTTGTAGTAGAAGAATCTTTTTTCTGCCTTAATAAGAATTTAAGAATGGAGAGAAAGTGTGCTTAAAATTCTACAAATGATCTTATCTATTCTCGCTTTAATTACCATTACATATATTTTCATAACGGAAGATTTCACATTGCAGCCATTGTCGTTACTGCTATTAGGGTTGATGTTACTTATTATGACTATTACTCTATTTCAACAAGGTCATAAAGGGATCGCTTTATTTTGCGCCATTGTGATGTTCATACATATGATTGTTTTCATACAAAATATCGTCTATAGGGGTATACTATGGAATTAATATACGTTTTTATTATTTTTCTTATTCTATTTCTCATTAGTGCTGTGCTTAATATTCTGTTGAAAATGACAAGAAAAAGAGACTGGCTGATTACTTTATTTATTAGTGTTTTTTTAAGCATTATTATTTACGGGGTGCAACAATAGATTTGAAAATGGAGGGATATGGCCGAAATGGATGATACAAAGGAACGCCTCATACAGGAAAGTGAACAACATTTCCACTCATTAATGAAACTGATTGAATCTGTTCCTGTAAGAAAAAGAAGCCTTTCTATCGAGACAGCTGAGCGGGATAAAAATTTTCGTGATATTCTTATGCACCTATATGAATGGCATGCGATGTTGGAACGCTGGTATAGAGAAGGCATGGCCGGAGATACACCATCCATGCCGGCACCCGGGTATAAGTGGCGAGATATTCAACCGCTTAATCAACAAATTTGGGAAAACTACCAAGATATGAAACTCAACCAAGCAATCATGAAATGTAAATTAAGCCATGAGCGAATCATGAACATTATCAGGACCCATACCACTGAAGAAATCATAACCAAAAAGCATTACAAATGGACAAAAACAAGCAATCTATATAGCTATTTTGCTGCGAATACATCCAAGCACTACTTGTGGGCAATGGGGAAATGCGAAAAGATTATTGTTGAAATCAATGCAATGAATTTGGTGGTAGACAAGGTGTGAATAGCTCTTTGATGACCGGTTTATCACTTTTAGCTCATTATTCTCCTTATCAATTGTGGAGGTTTCTTCTTTTGCACCACTCTCAGTTCAACTTTCTCTCTCGAATGCGTGATTCGCATTTTGCAACGTTCTCTAATCAGTGTAGAGATAAAATAAAGTCTCTTTTAAAAAATAGTTTTTTAAATATTTTCCTTCTACTCATGGAGCAGGTTAGTTGAACAAGGATATTTTTAGCCAAGAGAGAATATAAATTTTAGTAGGAAAATAGATATGTTTTGGTAAGAGGTATTCATTGAAAAGAGCGCCCAGGAATTAATAGTGTGGAATCAAAATGGATCGTCAGCTCTTTTTCGTCTTGGTGCAGGGTGCTTTAACCAAAAGAAAAACTAAAAAGAGTTTGGAGGAAAGATAAGGAAATGGAATTCGCGTCTCTATCATCAATTATTGTAGCAATTATCTTTATATCCATATCAGTCTTTCAAATATTACTTTCACTTGGTTATCCATTAGGTGAATACGCAATGGGTGGCTATTATAAGGTTTTACCCCAAAAATTACGTATTGTGAGTGTAATAAATGCCATAATTCTCTTATTTATGGGCTTTGTTTTTCTGCAACATACAGGTGTCTTGAATGGGTTTAGTTCTTTACCTACAAACATATTAGTATGGGTTATTACCCTATTCCTCGGTTTTAATACAATAGCAAACCTAATATCTCGAAGCAAGAAAGAAAGGCTTATTATGACACCATTATCAGGTATTACTTTTATATTATGTTTATTTGTTACTTTATCATGAGGATAGAAATGAAGGTCGAAAATTAATCTGTTGCTAAGGTAACGGAGCAGGTTCGGTAAATGTTATGATAGTAACTTAATCTAATTCTATCAATCTAACACAAGGTGATAAAAAAGGAGAAATGACAAATGAATTCAACGCTGCCATGCATCTAAAGTTGACGCCTTGCAATAAAAATAATGCGCCCTAAATCGATATCTAGAACGCTTTTATATAAAAATAAAAGAGTTATAAATCTTTATCCTGTTTTTCAATAAGAAAAGTAATAGGGACGAATAATAAAAATGCCATCAATAGTAATGTTCCTCCAATAATAAAAAGTACCATCACAAAAATGTCATTTAAATTAAATGGATTTAGGTTGTACATCCACATCCCTATAGTCAATCCGAAGGCCCCTATCATTCCCAAAATACTGTGGATAGAAACAAGCTTTTTATACTTAATTGTATATACACGATAAAAAATTCCCCATGCAAAGACAGATAGCCATCCTACTAGCAGAATATGTGCATGAATGGGCCTTAATGAATAATCCATATTCCCAGACATTTGAGAGCCAATGAATGTGCCTATTATTCCAAATATCGCAGCGAAACGAATTAATCGAATACTCCATATTTGTTCCATTTCTTCATTCTCCCTTATTTTTTTTTGTTTTTAGTAAAATTGTAAACGCTGTTCCTTCGCCCTCCGTACTGTCGACTGTAATTTTCCCTTCATGCAAATCGAGAATTTGCTTAACTATAGCCAGCCCTAGTCCTGTCCCATCTTTTCTTCTTGCTGAGTCAACACGATAAAAGCGATCAAAAACCTGACTGATAGCTTCAACATTCATCCCAATACCTGTATCTTTAATAATAATTGTAATCAGAGAATCTGTTTGAGAAAGGTTAATTAAAATACTCCCCCCATGAACATTATATTTTATCGCATTTGTAAGCAGGTTGTCCCAAACATTAATCATCAGTTCAGGGTCCGCTCTAAAATAAAGAGGGGGAAGCTTATAAGATATATCAATTTCTTTTTCTTCTAACCTCCATTGATATCTACGTATCGTTTGTATAAGCTGTTTATCTAATCGGACGTTCGAAAGCTTAATAGGATAAGATCTTTGATCAAGCGATGTTAAAAGCAACAGTTGCTTAGTAAGATTTGAAAGGCGCTTAGATTCGTCGTTAATAATTTGCAGATATTCGTTACGCTCCCTTTCTGTTAACTTATTCCCTTTCAAAATTTCTGCATATCCCTGAATATTCATCAATGGTGATTGGAAATCATGCGATACATTATTGATGAAGGCTTTTCGGGCTTCATCATTATGTTTCAATTGTGTTTGCATCCTGATGAAGCTGTCTATCAACTGGCCAATCTCGTCGTTTCTTTTAATTTTTAAAGAGTAATGGAAGTTCTCTTGTGCTACTTCTTTTACCGCTTCAGTTAACTTTGTTATTGGTTGTATAAGGTATTTAGCAAACCAAATCATCCCACTAATACTTACAAAAGCAACAGCAACAATGAAACCCATGAGAATCATGTGAATATCAGAAAAAAGCAGCTTGTTATCGGGGCGTAGGAATAGACCATATTGTTGTCCATTCTTGGTTAAGGGCACACCTACAGTATTTTTTAATTCATTTGAAAAATGACCCATCATGAAAAATTGATTTGAGAAATTATTCATTCCATGATAAATCTCATTATTATTAAGCACTTTTAAGGCTTCTTCAGGGAGTTCCTTGTCAGAAAAAGGTTGGCCAAAATAGTACTCTTCACCCGATTCACTTAGCACATAAATCTGATATCCCAGGTTAGAAAGTGATTCTAAATAAGGCTTAAAAGAGGTGCTCGAGGAATGCATTTTCTCAATTCCCGAAGCGATTTCTTCTGCAATCTCTACATTTTGCTGATCAACTTTATCTTTTGTCGAAGTCATGTAAACCCAATTGGCTAATAAAAACCCAATTATGATACTTATAGTTAAAATGACAATTGTGGCAAAGATGAATTTTCTATAAAGCGTCTTCATTGTATGACCTTAAGCTTATAGCCAATTCCTCGTATCGTTTGAATTTCCACCAATGATTGATTTCTTTTTAATCGTTCTCGGATGCGATTGATATGGGTATTAAGTGTTTGTTCGCTGCCTTCATATTCCAATCCCCACGCTTGCTCGATTAGAGCAGCACGAGGTGTAATTTTATTTACACGTGAAGCAAGGAGACTGAGTAGTTCAAACTCCTTTAACGGTAGAAGAATGGTTTGTTGATTAATCATTACCTCGAAGCTTCGACGATCCATCATTAAATTCCCCACTTTAATCACAGTTTCCATAGCCCGTTGCGTACGCCGTAATATGACAGCAACACGGAACAATAATTCTTTCACTTCGAATGGCTTAACAATATAATCTTCCGAACCGGATAGGAAGCCTTTTTCCTTATCATCCAGTTGATCCTTCGCAGTTAGTAGGATGACTGGGATAAGAAAGTCTTCTGATAACAGCTTGGTCAATTCAAATCCATTCATCCCTGGCATCATGACGTCAACAATAGCTAAATCAACTATCGAATCTTCTAAAAAAGATAGTGCTTCTTCAGCGTGATTAGCCCGATATACATGATAGCCCTCTCGGCTTAAGTGTATAGAAACTAGTTGTTGAATGTAGATATCATCATCTACAACAAGTATTTTCATAAAGAGACCCTCCTTAAAGTTATTATACAAAGAAGAATCTCTTTGTAGTCTACTGATCATTGTGAGAAGGATTTTTTTCTTTCTCAAATAACAGCATTAAAGCTGGTAGTAGCATTCCGCGAACAAGGAATGTATCTATCAGAATCCCAATTGCTACTATGAATCCAAAAACAAACAGATCCGCAATGGGCATAGTTGTTAAAGCAGAAAAAGTAGCGGCCAAAATAATACCGGCGGATGAAATGACTCCTCCTGTATTTCGTATTGAGATTTCAAGTGCCTTTTTTACTCGATGTGTTTTCCTTTCTTCAATAAAACGTGAAACAAGAATGATGTTATAATCTATTCCTAATGCTACGAGGAAGATAAAAGCATAAATTGGGACACGAGTACTTAAGGCCTCATAGCCAAACAGGGTATCTATGAGAAATATCCCGAGGCCTAAAGCTGAGACGTAGGAAAGTAAGATTGTTGCCATCATATAAATTGGCATCTTAATGGAACGTGTAAGAACGAATAATAACGCTAATATTAGTAAAGTTTCTAAAATAACAATCTTAATAAGATCATTGTTATTAATTGCTCGCTCATCTACTAACTTGGCAGTAACTCCACTAATATAGGCTTCTCCATCCACTGAAAGGTCCTTAAGAATCTCAGGTGTTTGATCCTGTAATTCCTGAATAAAGTCAATGGCTTCTGTAGAATAGGGACTGATAGACAAAGCTACATTCAATTTTATGGCGCTTGTATCATCATTTATTGCAGTCAATCGGACAGCTGCAACTTCGTCAAAGGTATACAGTTCTTCAATAATTGCCGTTTGCTCTTCTTGTGTCAGAGCTTCATCACTATCAATCAGAAATATGGAAGGAGCCAGCTCTCCTTTGTCATATTTTGTTTCAACAATTTCATATCCTACTCTCGAAGGAAGGTCTTCTGGGAAGTTTTTCACTGTGTCAAATTCATAATTAAGATTTATGACATTCAAAGCAGTGATCATCATAAATAAGGCAACGAATACACCGGATAAGACGGGTTTATTAACAACAAATTTTGCAATTGGGCCCCAAATACCATGTTTCACTTCTTTTTCCATCTTGAATTTCGGCACCTTTGGCCAGAATGCTCTACGGCCAAACAACGTAAATAAAGCTGGAACTAACGTAATTGATGCCAGCATAATAATGAACATTGCTATCCCGAAAATAGGAGCAAAGTTTTGATAATCACGAAAATCAGCGAAGAATAAAATGAGCATCGCAGCTAAAACTGTTCCACCTGCAAAGAATACAGGTTCTCCAGTTGCATGCATCGCATATTTCATCGCCTCGTACTTACTTTCATATTTGTTAAGTTCCTCACGGTAACGAGAGAAAACAAATAATGAATAATCAATGACAGCTGCAAACAACAAGATGCTCATAATTGAAGTCGTTGAGTTATTAATCTCAAGGCCCGCTGCACCCATTAAGGCCACACTTTGATTTACTACCTGGTAAACAATAATTGTAGCGAGTAAAGGAATAAAGGCAAGTAATGGTGAGCGATAGATGACAATAAGCAATATTAAAATAATGACAATTGTAGCAATAAGTAAGACAAAATCAGCTTGTTCGAACAATTTAACCGTATCTCCCGCAATTCCTGCCGGGCCTGTGATGTAAAAGGAAGTGCTTTCAAGATTTTTAGCAATATGATTACCAATTTCAGAAGCTTGTTCATTGATTTGCGAATATTCGTCATTACCAAGCCCTTGTTCTAGCTCCATTGGAACAATTAAAGTTGAACCATCTTCAGAGATAAAGGTATTCAACGCTTGTGGCTGGAGTTGGTTAATATTGAGAATTGATTCGACCCCATTAATTTCTTCAGCTAGTATGCCATCTAAAATCTGTTTAGATTCGTCGATATTTATGTCTCCATTTTCATTATGAAATACAAGTATTCCTGGTGTTCCTTGCTCATTTGGGAAAATGTCTTCTACTTTTTTTTCAGCGATGATGGATTTCGCTTCATCAGGCAGAGACTGGAAATTTGTTACTTTAAAATCACCAAGATTTGGTCCAGCACTTAATCCAACCATTAGTACTAACCAAGCAATAATCGTTATCCACATTCCTCGCTTAGTTGAAACCCAATTTGTAATAGGATATAGCAGTTTGTTCACAATCAAACCTCCTTAAAGTATTCGAATGTAATCATACTTAAGGAATATAAACTTAAAATTAACTTTTGGTTACAAGAATCAATGGAATAGATATTTTTGTTTATCTAAAGGGACGGTTAATTGAGAAGGTACATGATTATTGATGTTGAATAATAATATAAAGAAATTATATGGGAAAGGACAATTTTGTAATGTGTACGAAACGTACTACATATACACCTAATGCATTAATACGATATATGCTAACATATAAAAAACAGTGAACTTTGGGGGCACACCACCACGGATTAAAATTATATAGACCATCAAGGACATATTGTGAAACAGTGCTTTTAAAAAGGAGTTGGATAAAATGGATAAAAACAAAGATACAGAAATAAAGCGCTCTTCAAAAGCAGAACACATTCTACTTCAGATCAATAGTAAAACGAAGCTAGGCGACTTACGAAAGATCGCGAAGGATATTAAAAAAGATCACGAACTAGCTATGGAACTTTGGTCAACCGAAGAGTTTTTGCCTAGACTATTAGCAATCTTAATTATGGACAAAAAACTTCTTTCTCAAGATGTGCTAAATAAGCTTGATAAGGATATGCAGACTCACACTTTTGATGAGCGAAATAACTTAATGGATTGGTTAATGGCTAATCAGCTCACCAAAGACAAGAAGAAAATTGCATTGATGGAGTCATGGAAAAATAGTCCTTTTGCTCTTCAAAGGCGAGCTTTCTGGTATTATCAAGGGCGATTGAGATGGACTGGACAAACACCGCCTGATAACACCGCAGACTTGCTATCTGCATTAGAAGCTAATATTATGCAGGAGGAACCGGAAGTTCAATGGGCTATGAATTTCACCGCAGGCTGGATAGGCGTTTATGATGAAAAGAATCGTACACGTTGTATGAACCTTGGTGAGAAAACGGGTCTTTACAAAGATGAAAAGGTAGCAAAAGGTTGTACTCCCAGCTATTTGCCACTGTTCATTGCGATTGAAGTTGACAAACGAAAAAAATAATTAGTTACCACAGGGTTCATGCATTTGTGAACGTTGGAATACGAATTTGTTGCTTCAATATTAAATTACTTTATTATCAAGTAACCAATCAGTATTTTATATCGAAAGCAATGATTACTCTTGCTAGCGCGATATGTCACACTGAAATTTGTTCTCCTCCTTTTACTGACCCCATCACACATCTAGAACGATAGCTCCATACAAAAAAACCCCCCACAAATTCCTGTGAGGGGTATCTTTCATTTCTATCCATTATTCAGCTTGATACTTACCTAAGAATTCCTTCACTTTATCAGCATCGGCTTTTAGCTCATTGCCAGTATCTACTAGTGGACTTACTGTAGATGAGGCTTTGATTTTATTACCTTGGTAGTAGTCAATGATTTCCTCTTGGTTGATAGAGTAAAGTACGGCTCTTCTTAGATCGGCACTTTCAGAAACGGCACGACCTTCTGTATTGAATAGAAGGTATGATACAGCATTACTTGGAATGCTTTGTAATTGTAGTTTGCTATCGCCTTCTACTGTCTCATATTTATTTTCTGGTACGCTGTATTGGATATGTGTTTCTCCGTTACGTAAGGCAGAAAGTGAGCTATCAATATCGGCAATGAAACGAACATTTACTTGATTAATATTTGGTTCATTTTCAGTTTCCGTCATATAACCTGGGTTTTTGTAGAATACAGCTTCATAATCATTTTTATGAGATAAGATGTATGGGCCACTTGCATATAACGTATTGTCATAGCTATCGCCTTCAGTTACTGTGTTTTGGTCACCATAAGCGATGTCCTTGTTCACATCAAAGTCTTCCACTTTATACGTGTTGATTGATTCGACTTGTTCTTTTGATACAATACCTGCAGATTGGTGCGCAAGGTAGTTTAATACTTGTGGGAATGGTTCTGTAGTTGTTACTTTCACCACTTGGTATTTACCTGCTGCGTTATCTGCTGCATCATCTTCAGCAACTAACTCGGCAATCTTTGTATCTAATCCTTCTTCAAGTGCTTCTTTAACCGTTCCCTCGCCACCTGAAGTTTGTACTTTCTCTAATTCTGAAACATCTGTCACAACTTCAGCTGTCTCAATATGCTCATGTAAGCTATATGTGCGGTGATCTGGTACAGAATTTTTATCCTTCGCACGTTCTAGTGAGAAGACAACATCCTCTGCACCAACAAGGTCATCTGTTTCTTCTGCTTTTTTATCAGTAACTTTGGCAAAATTAACGTCATCTCTTAATAAGAAATAATACTCAGAATTGCCATCTGCAATACTAAAATTACGAGATAGGGAACCATCAGCCGTCACAACATCATCATCTGTTAAGTTTACAAGGCGAATATACATATTCGAATTCAACATATTAATAGAACCATCGTTCCCTTTAATTGGGTCAAGGGAAGTCAGTGTTGAAAGTGTTTGCGATAATACGAGTGAATCTGATTCTCTCTTCGCTTCATCTTGGAAATCAATCGTTTCCCATGCTAAAGAGCGCGATTTAGAAAGGCGAACAGAATCTGGTACTAACACATCTTTATTCAATGCTTGTGTTTTGTAAGAGCTATATAATGGTGCAATATAAGCTTTATCAAATACAAGTTTTTCCTCGAATTCCTTATATGTTTTTGCGTATTCTTCTGGTGTTTCAGTACTTGCTTTATCTATTAACTCATCAATCTCTTTATCAGCCATAATGCTGTAATCTCCACCGCTAATAAACAATGAACGCACAGCGTAATCTGGGTTTCCTGTTACAGTCGTCCAACTTGATAAAGCAACATCATAGTTTCCTGCATCTTGTTGTGCTTTAAAGCTACCATAGTCAGGTTGGATGTTTAATTTTACATCAAAACCGTTTTTCGTTAATTGGTCACGAACAATGTTCATGTCCTCTTCACTACTGCTCATGCCCAGAATCTCTATTGTTGGCTTAGAGCCATCACCACTACCTGAACCTTCATTCTCAACATCAGATTTTGTATTCACACATCCTGTTAGAATCAATGTAAATATTAACAAGAATGATAGTACCGCCTTTTTCATCTGCTTTCCCCCCTGAAAGTCTTTTATTTATTAATCAAGCTTAGGGTCAAGCGCATCACGCAACCCGTCCCCAAGAAAGTTAAACGATAAAACTAATGCAATAATAGCAATACCAGGATAAATCGCTAAGTAGGAATGTGATTCTAGATAAGCACTACCTACTTTTAAGATATTACCCCACTCCGGTATATGCGGCTCAATTCCTAATCCTAAGTAACTTAAACTACTTGTAGCAATTACTGCTCCTCCAATTGTTAACGTTGCCTTTACAATCATTGGTGCCATACTATTTGGGACAATTTGTTTAAAAATAATCGATAGATTACTTGCTCCGAGCGCACGAGCCGACATAACATATTCCATATTGGAAATCATCAGCACATTTGCTCGCATCGTTCTTGCATACGTTGGAATTGAACCAACACTTAAGGCAATCACTAGTGTCGTTGTGCTTGCCCCGAAAGCTGCGATGATGACGATCGCAAGTAAAATACCTGGAATAGCATATAATACATCTAATAATCGCATTAAAATATTATCCGTGCGTTTCCCATAATAACCAGAAATAGCACCTAGAATCCCACCAACCACAAACGGAATGAAGGTCGATAAAACCCCTACAATCAGAGAGATTCTGGCCCCAAAGACAATGCGTGAGAACACATCGCGACCAAAATTATCTGTACCTAAAGGATAGGCAAGACTTGGCATTTGTAATGTAGCACCATAATTATTATCAACAGCCATACCATAATCGAAGGTCCAATAACTGCAAATCGATAAAGAAAAAATAAACAGAATGAAAAATAATCCTAGCATCGCTGTCATATTACTCGCAATTTTCTCCCACATCGCATACCATTTAGCAACAGTAGATGGCGTTTTGCTGAGCACTTCCAATAGCATAAATAAACCTAAGGCAAGGGCAAATAAATTACCGGTTAAAGAAGTAAGTATTAATAGGATTCCTACATACAACTTCCATTTCGATAATTGTCCGTTATCTTTTATTACTAAAAGGAGTACAACCAACTGAAAAACGAAAATGGCCAGTAACAAAAACATACCCATGAGGAATGTATTCGCTACGTAAGGTTTAAACAAGTTTAATGAAGATACCGCAATCACGTAGAATTGCGTCATCAACATAAACATAGTAAATAAGTATTGTGGGGTTTTTTTCTTTTTAATAAGACCAAATGCAAAAGCGGTTGTGAAAATATTACCGACCAATACACTTAATAGTTGGATATAACCCCACATTCTTGTCGACGAGCGTATAACGCCATCCCTTTTCAAATCCCGCTTCACTTGATAAGCAATAAAAGCTTGAATGATAGAGAAAACGGCATAAGCAATAAATAATGAAAAGAAAACTGGCTTGATTGCCCCTGTTGAAAAATCAATACCTGCAAGCAAAAAGATCAGCGTTAAGGCAATAGAGACAACAAGGGCAAAGTTGGCCTGCGCATATTCAGATGTCGCCTTTAAGGCGAATTTTTTTAACAAGCTATCTTTATGAGTAGACATGCTGCACCTACTTTTAATATTGTTTCATTTTTGAACGAATTCTTGGATCGATAAATGCATATAAAATATCAATCAATAAGTTCACTAATGAGATTGTAATGGCAATGTATACAACACCGCCCATAATAGCGGGAATATCAGGGATAAATTGTTTATCAACAATATAACTTCCAATTCCACTAATATTAAAAACTTTTTCTGTAACAGCAGCTCCACCGAGCATACCGCCAAACATTAAACCAATTACAGTAATAATTGGTATCAAAGCATTTCCAAAAGCATGGCGCCAAAGTATTCGGCGTTCATTAAGACCTTTTGCTCTTGCTGTAATAATATAATCTTCATGGATGACTTCTAGCGTAGATGAGCGAGTCATCCGAGCAATGGAAGCCATTAAACCGGTTCCCAGGACAACCGCTGGCATGATAATCGAAAGCAAATTACCTGGTGTAAAAGTAGCCGGCAGCCACTGTAACTCAATCGAAAATGTTAAAATAAAGATTAAACCTTGCCAAAAATTCGGAATCGATAACCCAATTAAAGCTACGAACATAAGCGTATAATCTAAAAAAGTATTTGACCTTGTAGCGGAAATGATTCCAATAGGAATGGCAATAACAATCGCTAAAATTAAGGCAATAAACGTTAGTAATAATGTAATTGGAATTTTTCTAGCGATGGCATCCACAACATTTTCATTTCCGGCAAAAGAAGCACCTAAATCAAATGTGAAAATACCTTGAATTGCTTGCCATAATTGAATCCAATACGGTTGATCTAACCCGTAAATTTGGTTAAATGTCGCGATCTGTTCCTTTGTAGCCGTTACTCCCAAAATATTGGCAGCTGGATCAAACGGTGAAATATACAAAATCGTAAACACAAAAAAAGCGACCCCAACAATAACAAATAGGGTGGAAACAAGCCTTTCAAAAATATACTTGATATACGGATTCATATACAAGAAAAGGAGGATATAGAACAATAATCCCGGTATGAACGTTAGAACAACAAATACTGGATGTTCTAATAATGATCGCATGATACTTGCAAAAGTTAATTGATCATCTCCTCGCTGCGCTAATTCCTCCTGAACTTTATCCTCTACTACCTGAAGAAACTCATCTTCTGCTCTCTTTTCAGCCACTTGTTTCATTTTCAACTCATCTATCTTTTGCTGAAAGAACGTTTGCTTTCGCCATTGCTGTTCTATATGCTTCGTAATTAATTTTTCCTTTAAACCGGCTTCTGTGCATGCTTGATGGAGCTCACGCCATAACCGCTGATAAGCGTCATCTTTTCTCTTTATTAGGTAAATAATGAAGCTAATCACATAAACTGGTAATCCTATAATCAACATCACCCATTTTAAAAATGGGTATTGGTTCATTTTCCCAAAGGTTTGACTGAGTGTCGAAAGCACATTAGGAACGCTAGATGAATGTCTCTGTGGCGCATTATTGACTGTATTCATTCATCCGTTCACCCCCTTTAGTCCCGATAATTCCTAGTTGTATACTATATTTTAATTCTAGTATAATATGACTGTCAATATTGTTCGAGAGTAAACATCAAAGTTTGGTAGGTGGAGAATGTGGAACCGTTATTAAAAATAGAAAATTTACAAGTATCCTTTATGTCTCGAGAGAAGGAATTTGAAGCTGTCAAAGGTGTCAGCTTTACTGTCAATAAAGGAGAAACATTAGGCATTGTCGGTGAATCAGGCAGTGGCAAGAGTGTCACTGCCCGCTCGATTATGAGACTGCTCCCGTCTCCTCCTTCCCTTTTAAAAGACGGCGAGATTATGTTTCTCGGTAAAGATTTGGTCAATGCAAGTGATCAAGAAATGGAAGCAATTAGAGGGAAAGATATTAGCATGATCTTCCAAGATCCAATGACCTCGTTGAATCCGACGATGCGTATTGGTCAACAATTAACTGAAACGATGCTAAAACATACAAAAGGACTAGGTAAAACACAAGCAAAGGCTGAAGCCATTGAGCTTTTAAGATTAGTAGGGATTCCAAAGCCAGAAGTTCGTTTTGCCCAATACCCACATGAGTTTTCTGGCGGGATGCGGCAACGGGCAATGATTGCTATCGCTCTTGCTTGTCGTCCTAAGCTACTCATCGCTGACGAACCAACAACAGCACTTGATGTAACGATACAAGCGCAAATACTGAACCTAATGAAGCATATGCAAGAAAAATTTGGCACTGCGATTATTTTAATCACCCATGACCTTGGCGTTGTTGCGGGCATGTGTGACCGTGTTGTCGTAATGAAAGACGGGGAAATCGTTGAAAAAGGCACCACAGAAGAAATTTTTGAGCAAGCCACTCACCCTTATACATTACGATTACTCAATGCTTTACCAAAGCTTCATGAGAAAAAGAAAGCAAAACCAGCACCGCGTATTAGTGAAGAGATCAATGCAAAAGAACCCCTTCTCGAAGTAAAAGCATTGAAACAACACTTCGATTTAGGCAAAGGCCAAGTGTTGAAGGCTGTTGATGATATTAGCTTCTATATTAAACCTGGTGAAACACTTGGTCTTGTCGGAGAGTCTGGTTCAGGAAAGTCCACCACCGGGCGTGCGATTTTAAGATTAAATGAACCAACTGCTGGTGAAGTGTTGTACCAGGGTATTCCTGTGAATCAACTAACAGCAAAGGAAATGAAGATGATGCGCAGACATATGCAAATGATTTTTCAAGATCCTTATGCTTCGTTAAACCCGCGCTTTAAAATAATTGATATTATCGGGCAAGCACTAGATATTCATAAACTTGTAAAAAATAAGCAAGAACGCCGGAAACGCGTAGAAGAATTACTAGAAATGGTAGGTTTAGAAAAGGAGCATGCAATGCGTTATCCCCATGAATTTTCAGGGGGACAAAGACAGCGAATCGGGATTGCCCGCGCACTCGCCGTCGAACCAAAATTCATCGTCTGTGATGAACCACTCTCTGCACTAGACGTATCCATCCAAGCACAAGTCGTTAAATTACTTGAAGACTTACAGCAAAAGCTTGGATTGACTTACCTATTTATTGCCCACGACCTCTCCATGGTTAAACATATTAGTGACCGTGTAGCCGTCATGTTCGGGGGAAAAATCGTCGAACTCGCAGAAAGTGAAGAACTCTATGCTAACCCGCAGCACCCATATACAAAATCGCTACTCGCTGCCATCCCAATCCCTGACCCAGCGATTGAACGGCAGAAAAAACGCGAAACTTTGTCCGCACAAGAAGAGCGACGTGAGGAATATCAACTCGATAATGCTGAACTTGTGGAAGTAACGCCTGGGCATTGGGTTGCTCAGCCGAAGGTAACAGTGGGAATATAAATGAAAAGCCGGCCATTTTCGGTCGGCTTTTCTTATAGGGGATTCTCTAGTAGACAAAATAGATAAGAATAGTAGTAATCACGCCCACCCAAACACTCAACAAAATACAATAACCCATTATATGGCGAATATGCAGACCAACAACACTTAATATAGGTAGAGCCCAAAAGGGTTGAATGAGATTCGTCCAACCATCTCCCCAACCGACAGCCATTGCAGTGATGGCATGATTTACTCCTAGTTGTGCTCCTGCCGCTACTTGTAATGGACCTTGTAATGCCCATTGTCCTCCACCAGACGGGGCGAGTAGGTTCACCACGCCTGCAGTCCAATAAGTAAAAACACCAAAAGTATCTGATGTGGCCACATTGGTTATCCAATTGATAATAGACTCGGCTATCCCTGAACTACCGAGTACCGCAATAATGCCAGCATAGAACGGAAATTGCAAAATAATCGGTGATATCGATGAGGCTGCGTCCTTAAACGCTTCTGCATATTGAGTAAGCGACTGATGAAATAATAAACCTAAAGATAGAAACGCAAGATTAATAATATTTAAATCTAAATCTTTACCATTCCAAAATGAAACCAGTAAATAAATGAGTCCAATCAAACCTGTTACCGTTCCCCAAACCTTCGATCGCTCTAACTTCATAGCCGGACTATCTATTTTCTGTTCCTTTTGTCGAGAAGTGACCTTTTTTTCTTTTTCTACAAAAGGAATAATGTCTTTTTTTGGTGCCATTAATATGATGAATAGTGGCATCGTTATCACTAAGGCAATAAGAATCGTCATTGTACCTGGATGAAATATTGTCTCGGAAGTTGGAATGACACCAATAACACTTTGAAGAAAATGACCTTCTGTTGCCACTGATAATCCAATTGAACTCGATAAACCAGCTGTGTACAATACCGTGGGTGCATATGCAGCTGATACCAGTAATGGAAAATGCGCCTGCTGATTTCTTTTACCAACCTCTCGGGCGATGATTGCACCGACAATGACCGCCAATCCCCAGTTAATATAATAGGCAAATGAGGATACGAGAAAGGTGAGAATATAAGCTTGATTTGCACTTTTGGCTAATGATGCTACACGGCTGAGAAAACGTTGGATAAAAGGGACTTTAGCTAATGCCATTCCCGTCATTAATAATAAAACCATTTGCATAGTAAAGGTTAAATAAGTCCAAAAGCCATCACCGAAAGACTCCACAATCACCAATGGCTCACTTGGATTCATGATTAAAGCAAGACCCATCATGAGTAACATCAGGATAACAGCAATGACAAAGGCATCCGGTAAAAATCTCTCAACCATTTTTGAAAAACGGTGTGCTAATCGATTCATTCCCTACCCCCCTAACATGCTCGTCAGCACTAGGCTGTAGTACATGGTATGAACGAGAGAAAAGGGATATACGCTTTATTTTCCCAAAAAGTTTGTCCAAACTCTATTTGGTTACAAAACTTTAATTATGTAACACACTTAAGAATCTTTCACATGCTCTAATGTAATAGTTAACATGGCGAACTTTCTCCTTTATAATATAAGAAAAAGTAGGAAAGGATGATTTTGATTGCCCATTATGAAACCTCTATACCCTCCTCAACAACTCCGTTTTCTTCTTGCACTCCATGCTCGAAAGGAATTATCGTCAGACCACCTTCATCACCTACAAGCAATGAAAAAAGGAGCAGATGGTGAAATACGTTGGACAACCCTCTTAAGCGAACTGCCAGATGACATTCCCATTCTTTATGATCTCAATTTAGAGATTAACCAATCCATTATTCAATTGGATGCTCTTTGTATTCTGCAGAATAAAATAGTAATTTTCGAAATTAAAAATTTCAGTGGAAATTATACACTGGTTGGTGACCAATGGCTTAGTCCTTCAAAAAAAGAAATGAAAAGTCCACTCATCCAAATCAAACGAAATGAACCACTCATTCACCAGTTTCTTAAGAGGTACCAGCTCCCCATTCCCTTTGAATACCACCTCATATTCGTTAATCCCAAATTTATTTTATATGGTGCAAAACCAAATGAAAGTATCATTTTTCCTGGACAAATTCCTCAATACCTTGACTCATTAAAAAAACAAACTATCTCTCCAACATTACTTCACACTAAAATCATCGAGACATTATTAAACAACCACAAAAACAAACTAAACATGCTTGTTAAACCAGAATATCATTATGAAGAATTAGCGAAGGGCGTGTTTTGTAGTAAGTGTTGTGGGAGGATGGAGCGATTGAGTAAAAAAAGGTTTAAATGCAAGAAATGCTCCCATTCGGGATTTGTAAATGACATCATCTTAAACAATATTAAAGACTATTCAATCCTATTTCCTGAGAGGAAAATTAAAACATTAGATATGTACGAGTGGATTGGGAAGCAAGTAAGCACTGCCATTATTCATAGAATATTGCAGAAAAACGCTAAAAGACTCGGAAATGGCCGAGCAACCTATTACGAACTCATAAATAGCTATTTTTAACCGTACCTCAGGTCATGAAATTCCTTGATTATACAAGAGACTAAACACTTTTTTGACGATTTGGGGCAAAGCCATAAACAAATGACCGGAAGGAGGAAAAGTCGTGGCTTTACCTTTTTTCCCGGCTTATCTTTTCTTTCACAACGAGATCAGTCGCGATTCTTCCCTTTGCCCTACTTATCTTTTCTTTCACAGCCAGATTAGTCGCGATTCTTCCTTTTACCCTACTTATCTTTTCTTTCACAACGAGATTAGTCGCGATTCTTCCCTTTGCCCCTCTTATCTTTTCTTTCACAACGAGATTAGTCGCGATTCTTTCTTTTTCCCTACTTATCTTTTCCTTCACAACTAGATTAGTCGCGATTCTTCCCTTTACCCTACTTATCTTTTCCTTCCCAACGAGATTAGTCGCGACTCTCTCTTTTCCTCTACTTTTCTTTTCTTTCCCATCCAGATCAGTCGCGACTATTCCTTTTTTAGATGAAACGACTCGCAGTCATTCTATTTTCAAAAAAATTAGCTTTCTTACTAGAAATAGAGGGAGTGCTTCCAATGAAGACTCACTCACTCCCATTACACAATAAATATCGGTTTAGCCTGCTTCAATTTCCCTGCCACAGTTTCAAGCGGTTTGCCAGTGTGTACATCTAAAACGGTTGATGCTTCATTAAACCAACAGTCCGGTGCCGCTGCACCCCAGAATGTTTGGCGGCGCTTGTCGTTGAGCTCCCAACGGATTGGTTTGAAGTCGGGGTCGCTCGTTAAATAATCGCCATTGTATAGCTCGATACGGTGGCCATCTGGGTCTCTTAAATAAAGGAAAAAGGCATTGGATAAGCCGTGTCTTGCTGGGCCACGTTCAATATTTTCTGCATAACCTAGTGCTGCTAGCACATCACAACCATGAATTAAACTCATCGGATCGCTGAGCCAATAGGCGACGTGATGTACACGAGGGCCTTCCCCATTCATAAAGGCGACATCATGGACGGATGGTTTTCGATGAATCCAGGCTGCCCAGATTTTATCCTCTTCAGTTGCCGTGTATTCTGAACAAGAGAAACCGAGTTCTTTTGTATAAAAATCATAAGCGGCTTCCACATCAGAGACCATATTATTGAAATGGTCAATCCGTTGGGCCTTTGCGCCTTGATATAAATCGTAGCGTTGTAATAGGCGCTCAACTGTATCCATTTTCGCAAAAAATTCTAACGGGATTCCTGAGACATCCTGTACCCGTAAAGCCCTGCCAATGGCATGCTGGCTCCCCTCTTCTAACCACTTTGTCTTCATACCGTGCTTTTCAAACATAGCTGCCAATGCATCTAAATCGGCATCTGACCTTACTTTATAGCTTGTGACTTCAACATGTGGTGCGTCTGCTTTCTTCAACACTAGACTATGATGAACATGTTCCTCTAAGCCTCTTAAATAAATCGTATTTTCATCCGATTCGGTTTCTACTAAACCAAGTCCTTTGATATAAAAATCACGAGATCGTTCTAAATCGGTCACATGTAAAATCGCTCTAGCCGTGCGAATAATATCAAAATCTACACTCATCACGCGCTCCCCCTTAAACGTTTAAAAACTTTGAATTGGACGCTTTGCCTAAAAAGTCTTGTACTCTGGCCTTTAGCTCATCCTTCGCTTGATAATGATCAAAGTAGGTCATCCCCATACGGATAGGATCGCCGAAGAAGTAGTATTCATAATGCATTTGCCTACTGCCAAATGCACTCATCGTGATATCCCAAGCCAACCTAAATAGTTGAACTCTCTCGTAACCTTCTAGATTCTTCCCTTGTAATCCACGGTGAATAATATTACCAATTTCTTCATTTTGAAAATCAGCTTGTGTTGGAATTCCCATTAATCCTGATGCACCTAGTACACGCAGAATTTCTATGAGACGAGGATAAACTCTTGGGTACCAGTTACGTGCAGCATCGAGTGCCTCGTAATCAGGTGTCATGGTCCCCCACTTATCGAGCTTTGCATTATGTTCAGCACGGTACATATGAGATTTCATCGTTTCAAGTGCCAACATGATTTCTGTTCCTTTGTCTTTCACATGTTGGAAACTATCAATACCAATGGCATCCATCATCGACAAAGCTACTCCAAGTAAAAATTCTGTTTTAATGATATTTTTTGAAACGACTTGGTGCGACATATGCACGACCGCATTTGTTTCGCGGAAGGTGCGGTTACAAATTGATGAATTCCCGCACACAAATACACGCTCCCACGGAACAAATACATTTTCAAATGAAACAATCGCATCTCCTTCTTCAAAACGGGAGCTAAGTGGATGGTCATAACCATTCCTCCCATAATCGAATGATTCCCTACTAATAAACTTCAATCCTGGGGTATTATTCGGAATGGCGAACGCTAAAGAATACGGATCATCCAATTCACCTGCTTTTTTCACAGTCGATGGAAATACAAGAATTTCATCAGTGATACCGCCTTGCGTTGCTAATAAACGGATACCATCCACATATATCCCTTCATCTGTTTTCTTCACTAAATGGAGAGCGACATTGGCATCCTTCTGTTCATGTTGTGCCTTAGCCCTGTTCACTTGTGGATGAATCAATGTATGTGTCAAACTAATATCATTTTCCCTAGCAAATTCGTAATACTTACGTGCGTTTTCTGCGAACATCGGATCTGCTTCAGCAAATAATTCATTTGATACACCCATAGCCATCACTTCTGCATTCAAGTAATCGGGTGAGCGGCCCATCATACCACCTGATGTAAGGGCCCACTCTTGAATGGCTTCTCGTCTTTTTATTACATCTTCAATCGTTTTTGGTTGCAACCAAGTCATTCCTACTTGTTCACCTGTTGTCGGTGATGTGTAAAGCATTTTTGCCGGTTTCTCAAACTGCAAATCATATAGATCTGCCATTGATTTCACGACACCTTTTAAACCAGGATGTGCTGTTACGTCTTGCACTCTTTCGCCGTGCAAATAAATATTATTGCTCGCCTTTTTTAGCCGCTCGATATATTGCTTTCCATTCTTTGCCCCCATCTATTCCCCTCCTTATTTTTTCTTACCGAATTGTGGAATATGGTGATCACTGATGGCGACATGAATGACCTTAGGTTCTGTATAAAATTCGAAAATGGCATAATGTCCACCTTCTCGTCCGATACCACTCGCCTTCGTTCCACCAAACGGAATTCGTAAATCCCGTGTATTTTGCGAATTAATCCAAATCATTCCTGCCTCTACAGCTTGGGCCACACGATGACCACGCTTAATATCATTCGTCCAAACGAAGCCAGCTAAGCCGTATTTTACGTCGTTTGCCACTTTGATGACCTCTTCTTCTGTTTCAAATTCAATCACAGCCATCACTGGTCCGAAGATTTCTTCCTGGCAAACTTTCATATCATTCGTCGCGTTTAATAATAAAGTTGGTGGAACATAATTACCGGCAGAGAATGCTGCTGGCACATCCCCTTGGAAAACGTCACAGCCTTCTTCTCCCGCGATTTCAATATATTTTTTCACTTTGTTATAATGGGCTGTTTCAATCAGCGGGCCAAGTTCAGTGGCCTTATCCATGGGATCACCAACGACGATATTCTTCACCCGCTCTTTAAGTGCTGCAACGAACTTTTCTTTAATATTTTTGTGCAAAAACACGCGGGAGTTCGATGTACAGCGTTCACCGTTAAAGGAGAATATCCCCCAAACAGCTGCATCAAGGGCGCGATCTAAATCGGCATCCTCAAAAACAATCAACGGTGATTTCCCTCCTAATTCCATTGAGGTTTTCTTCAACGTATCGGCAGCATTTTTAATAATGGTTGAACCAGTCGTTGTTTCACCCGTAAATGAAATCGCTTCCACATCAGGATGACGAACAAGGGCATCACCTGCTGTTTCCCCGAAACCATGGACAATATTGAATACCCCTTTAGGTAAACCTGCTTTTTGAATCACTTCAGCCAGTTTATTCGCCGTTAATGGAGATAGCTCCGCAGGTTTAAGGACGACCGTATTCCCAGTCGCTAATGCCGGCGCCACCTTCCATGTCTCTAACATAAATGGGGCATTCCATGGCGTAATTAACCCCACAACCCCAAGCGGTTTGTAGATCGTATAATTGATAAATTCATCGTCCACTTGGTAGGCTTCACCATGCAAGGTCGATTCAACCATTTTCGCGTAAAATCGGAAGTTCATCGCTGCACGTGCCGCTTGTTTTTTCGTTTGGCTGATTGGCAACCCTGTATCAATCGCTTCTAATCTCGCAATCTCTTCCGCTTCTTCATCAATAAGGTCAGCAATGCGGTTAATATATACCATCCGCTCTGAGATTTTCATCGTTTTCCAAATTGTCTCGAAAGCTGTTTTCGCACTCTCCACTGCAACATTAATATCTTCCTTATCGCCTTCAGCTACAAGATTAATCGTTTCATTTGAAAAGGGACTTAGATTGGCAAATGTTTTCTTTGAAACACTATCAACAAATTCACCATTGATAAATAGGGATACATCCTCAACTGCGAAATTTTGCTTTGATTGATTCGTCTCGGTCACATGATTAGTCATATTGTTTCACTCCTTGTTTAAATCACTTTACTTCCGCACGACACCGCCAGGAAGGTCCACATAATGTTTTAAGACTTCTGCAATTTCATCTTGCAAGCTCTGCGTAGGTAAATCCATCGGCAGTCTAAGTACCGGCTTAATTTTGCCCATTTGACCAAGTGCTGCTTTTAATGGTGCAGGATTCGTATCTTTGAACAAAACATCATTCAACTTCATGAGTTCGTAATGCAAGTTTTGCGATTGTTCTACATCGCCAGCTTTCCATGCATCATAAATCGCTGCCACTTTATCTGGGACTATATTTGCTGTTGCGCTAATATGTCCTGCGCCACCAATGGCTAGCATCGGATAACATAACAGTTCAATTCCTGAATAAAGTAGGAAATCACGACCGCAATTCAGTAGTACACGGTTCACATGTTCGAAGTCCTTATTCGATTCTTTTACACCAATAATATTCGGGCAATCTTTACTCAACTTCGCAAGTGTTTCCACATGCATATTTGTGCCTGTTCGACCTGGGATGTTATAAACGATGAGGGGGAGATCTGGTACGGATTCAGCGACAAGTTTAAAGTGCTTATATAGCGCATGTTGCGAAGGTTTATTATAATAAGGAACGATGATAAGGGCAGCATCTGCACCCATCTCCGCTGCTTTTTTCGTTAAGTACAATGTTTCTTGATGGTTTGTTGAGCCTGTACCTGGTACAAATGGTACTCTTCCGTTAATTGTTTCTTTCGCCACTTCCATCACTTTCAATCGTTCATCGATTGTTAATGAACTTGGTTCTCCAGTTGTTCCTGTAACAGAAATACCATGACTTCCGCTTTCAATATGCCAATGGATGAGCTTTTTAAATGAGTCAAAGTCTATCGATTCATCTTCATGAAATGGTGTAATAATCGGTGCAATCGAACCTCTTAATCTTTGTTTTACTTCAGCAAACTTCGTCATTTACAAACACTCCTTCTTTAAAGTTATTTCTGAAATTTTTGAATATTTTTATTGTAAGCTCTTTCATTTGCAGTTTAACATGTGTTAGATTATATAAAAAATATTGTTTTTGTTTGTTTTGGATATAAAAAAAGTATCGTTTCAAGGAGGAGCAAGATGGACATAAAGCAGCTGCAATACTTTTGTACAATTGTTCAGGAAGGGCAAATCACACGTGCAGCAAAGAAGTTACATATGGCACAACCACCACTTAGCCACCAACTGAAACAACTAGAAGAAGAACTCGACGTTAAATTATTCGATCGCATTGGTAGGAAAATGGAACTGACCAAATCAGGTAGCGTCCTTTATGAACGTGCCTTACAAATATTATCTGAGTTAGATGAAGCTAAAAACGAAGTCAAAGAAACAAATGAAGGCGTGAAAGGAAAGCTTTCTATTGGTGCGAGCAAATCTTGTTTCGCCTTTTTACCAGACCGCTTACGGGCGTTTCGTGAAAAATATCCTCTTGTTACCTTTCAGTTAAGAGAAGGTGATACTTACTACATTGGCGAGCTATTGAAAAATCGCGAAATCGAACTAGCTGTCACTCGCCTTCCGCTAGAGATGGATGATATTGAGATGATTCGCTTTCCGACAGAACCTTACGTACTAGTCATTCCAGAATCATGGCAACAACATATCCACAACAAGACCTCCATCAAAATGATAGATATCAAAAACTTCCCATTACTCTTACTCCATCGCATCAATGGCAAAGGTCAATTCGAAATCGTCACAAATGAATGCCGTCGTCATGGCTTTGAACCGAAAGTGATTTTGGAATGTCCCGATGCCTCTATGCTTTTATCTCTTGTTACTGCTGGGGTTGGTGCAACAATAGTACCTAAATCTACATTGCAATCCTATTATGCAGATAAAGCGATTGTCATAGAGCTAGAAGATGCAACCATCCAATCGGAATCGGCCATTATTTGGTTGAAAAATCGTTACCTCTCCAAAAGTGCCCGTCGGATGATAGAGACCTTTCAAACAAACGTTTGATTGAATATTTTCTAACAGCAATTAGAAGAGAACACCTTCTAAAGTGAAGTTTGGTATATTATGTTTTTTTGTATGTCTGACTCGATTCCCTCTCTTACCACTAGATTTGAAGTAATCAAAAGACAAATTTCAGAGATTTCAAATATAAAAAAGGATAGATTTTACCGTAATGGGTGATTCCACTTGGCCCATTAGGATATTTTGTAGAAAAGGATGCAATTTATTTTACATTATTTGAAATATTTAAAATAATAAATTATGATTTAATCATTATTTTGTTAAAGGAGTGTTGATCACATTGATGAAAGCAATGATGAGATATAATGGACAATTCTTTTTACAAGAGGTTTATGTCGATTCTACTAAACAACTAATAACCCGAGGAGAAGAGACAACCCCAATTGAACAGCTTGTCGTCCATCCTCCAGTATCTGGAACGATTTACGGAACATTACTTAATTACAAAGGTGAGTTAGAAGCAATTGGTTCAGCTGTTTATGAAAGCCCTTACCAACAACCACCGAAAGCACCCATTCTTTATATCAAACCAGTCAATACAATCAATTACCATCAAGCGAGCATTCCTATGCCAAAAGAAGAAGATACCTTACAAATAGGCGCTGCCCTTGCAGTAGTCATCGGTAAAAAAGCAAGCAAAGTATCAAAAGATGAAGTACAAAATTACATTTTGGGCTACACAATTGCTAATGATGTCAGTATTCCACATAGCAGTGTTTACCGTCCTGCCATCAAAGAAAAAGCGCAAGATGGATTCTGCCCAATCGGTCCATGGATTGTTGATCAAAAAGAGGTGGCGAATCCTGACGACTTAGACATTACCGTCCATATCAACGGAGAGTTAAAGCAACAGCAAACAACTAGAAACTTAATCCGCCCCGTCGCTGAGCTGATCGCAGAGGTTACTTCCTTTATGACCTTATTTGAAGGCGATACATTACTAGTCGGTGTACCAGAAAGCCCGCCACTTGCTCGTAATGGGGATATTGTCAGAATAACGATTGCTGGCATCGGCTCACTTGAAAACCAAGTTGTTATCACAAAACAACAAGTAAAGGAGAATACGATATGAAAACCGCACGTGTCGCCTATAAAGGGAATATCCATGAGGCAATAGAATGGTACGGTAAGCTACAATTAGATACGGGCGCCATCGTTTCAGAGGATGATGTTGTTTGGCTCCCTCCAATTGTGCCACAAACGATTTTTGCATTAGGACTCAACTACGCCGATCATGCGGCAGAGCTTTCTTTTAACGCACCGAAAGAGCCCCTCGTTTTTTTAAAAGGACCTAATACACTTATCGGCCATAACGGGGAAACTTTCCGCCCTGCCGATGTTACCTATATGCATTATGAATGTGAATTAGCAGTTGTCATTGGTCAATCTGGTAAAAATATTCAAGAAAAGGATGCTTATAACTATGTCGCTGGATATACTGTGGCCAATGATTACGCCATCCGCGATTATTTGGAAAACTACTATCGCCCGAACCTACGTGTGAAAAATCGTGATACATTGACACCCATCGGCCCCTGGTTTGTCAGTGCAGATGAGATAAAAAATCCAATGAATCTCACTTTACGCACCTATGTAAATGACAGTGTCGTCCAAGAAGGAACAACGAAAGATATGATTTTTAGTATTCCAAAGCTCATCGCCTATTTAAGCAGTTTCATGACACTCAATAAAAACGATATCATTCTCACTGGGACACCAAAAGGTTCAGTCGATACGAAAGTGGGCGACACGGTCATCACTGAAATCGAAGGCATCGGCCGACTCAAGAACACCATTATAAGCGAACCTGTCTATCAGTGAAAGGAGGATTTTCATGCCACATTTCATTATTGAATATACGAGCAACATCAAAAGCGCTGCACATATTCCCGCCTTATTAGAGAAAGCGAACAAAATCCTCATCAGTAAATCGCCTACTTTTCCAATAGGTGGGATCCGTTCAAGGGCCATTGAACTAGAAGACTATTATATTGCAGATGGTCAGGCAGACGATGCCTTCGTTCATGCAACACTCAAAATCGGCTCCGGACGAAGTGAGCAGGTAAAGGCATCTGTATGTGACGAACTCTTTACTATGATGAAGGATCACTTCAAGGAACTATATAATCAACGCTATTTTGCTTTATCAATGGAACTGTATGAATTTAGCGAAGCTGGTACGTATAAGTGGAATAATATTCATGGTCGGTTTAAACAGCAACCGAGATAGGCATTATTATGAGGACAAAGAAAAAATATCAATTAAAACAACAAAATATTTAGTACACCAAAAAGCTTGGATTTCATAGCTTTTTGGTGTCTTTAATAAGTTGTTCTACATTTAAAGCAAAGGGTTTAGATTTTATTTACTCTCATTTAATTGTGTACTTAAATAAGAGTTCCCCATTATTAGGGTCCCTTTCATTCATACATTCGAACCCAATACTTTCGTATAAGCGATAGGCCGTTTTATTTTCATCAATGATACTTAAATATATCACGTTTACCCCATATTCTTTTGACACGATATCAATAAGTTTCTTCATCGCAGTTTTCCCATAGCCTTTGCCTTGATAGTTTTCATCGATCATTATTCTATCAATCCAAGTCTCTTTATTAGGACCAAAAGAACCGTACATAGCAAATCCGATCATTTCTTCATCCAAATATATAGCTACTGGATGCCACTCTCGATGGGCATTCGCTTCATTTAAACATTCATCTACGGTTTCAATGAACTTTTCTTGTCCAGACTTTAATTTTATATTTCTAACGTTGTATTCATTTGTAACATCTATATCTTTAAAATGCAGTTTACTCATGTATAAATTAATCCTCCAACACTTAAATCTAATTTTTAAAATTTACTTCCGTATGTTGAAATCTTACCATAAGTATCACAAACCTTTGTATTTTCTCACCTGACATCCCCATCACTATTCAAATAGTACCCTCATTTACAGGTTGCTATTTTAAGTCTGCAAATATCACTTCATCTCATTCTCAGGGAATTTACTATGGTGTTTTAAACAACTGGATTCGTAGGTAGTACAAACTCTTCAATTGCCATATAATTTAAATATTCCGTATTTTTTAAGGAGTTGAGAATTATGCAATTACAAAATAATAAGATTGGCTGGCTTGAAGGGATTATTGAGGCCATTCATGATGGGATTCTGGTAATCGATCACGTTGGTGTGGTGCAATTAATAAATGAGGAGTATACACATATTACAGGTGTCAGTGCAGAACAGATAGTAGGAAAGCTATTACAAGAGGTACGACCAGGAGCACTTCTGCCCACTGTTTTAAAAGACGGCTTGGCACGAGAAGGTGTATTCCGAAAAGAAATGACAATGGAATATGTTGTTGATATGGCTCCCATTTGGGATCAAGGGAAAATCATTGGTGCCGTTTCTGTTTGTAAAAGTATTCCTGAAGTTTATCGGTTAAATAAAGAGCTGAAAAAAAGTCGTAAACGAGTCACTATGCTTGAGAGAGCCGTTGGTAGAATTCATCAGGCAAAATACACCTTTGCAAATATTATCGGTAGTGATGTGCAATTAAAGCAGACGATAGAACAAGCCAAAAGAACCGCACAAACAGATATGAATATTTTATTATCCGGTGAATCTGGTACTGGCAAAGAGCTTTTCGCACAGGCCATCCATAATGAAAGTAAAAGACGTGTAGCACCCTTTGTTCCAGTTAATTGCGCTGCTATCCCAAGCTCCTTATTAGAAAGCGAGCTTTTTGGCTATGAGGAGGGAGCTTTTACTGACTCTAACCGCGACGGAAAGATTGGGTTATTTGAGCTTGCCAATCACGGCACGCTATTTCTCGATGAAATCGGTGATATGTCATTTGAGCTTCAGGCCAAGCTTTTGCGGGTCTTACAAGAGGGCTCTTTTAGAAAAATTGGTGGTCTCGAGGAACAAACGGTTGATGTTCGAGTAATTGCAGCAACGAATAAAGAATTACAAAGCATGGTAGAAAAAGAACGATTCCGTGAAGATCTTTTTTATCGAATTAATACGGTTCATTTAACCATACCTCCTCTTAGGGAAAGAAGAAATGATATTACAGAAATCATCGCCTTTTTATTAAAAAATGAAGCAGACATTACTTTTGATCCAGAAACCATATTTATCCTCCAACACTACCATTGGCCAGGGAATATCAGAGAACTGAAGAACGCGATTCAATACGCCATTAGTATGTGTGATCATCAAGTCATTCGCCAGGAACATCTACCTGACACAATAAAGAAAGCGTTTAATGCAACTCAACAACAATCAATAACGCTCCAGCCACTAGAAAAAATACTGAATGACACAGAGAGAACAGCCATACAAAGTGTACTTAATCAAACAGGAACGACAGTGAAAGGAAAAAAGAAAGCGGCAAAAATCTTAGGTATATCACTTGCTTCCTTATATAACAAATTAACTAAATATCATATTTAAGCCTGCTTTCTAAGGAATTAGAAATCATCATCCCATTTCTAATTTTCTAGAAACAACGCCATCACCTGTATAGAAGGACTTCTTAGACCTTCATGTTTCTAATTCTTTAGAAATGACAATTTATCATTTTAAAAAATCTCTTTCCTATCAAGGCTTATTTTTTGGCATAAATCATGCATAACGAAATGTAAGCGCTTAATACAGTTAAGGAGGTTTTTATTTGTTATCCATCATGGGGTTCTTAACCATCGCAATTTTTCTTTATTTAATTTTATCGAAAAAAGTGTCTGTGATTGTCGCTTTAATATTAGTCCCCGTTTTCTTTGGGCTTTTCACAACTGACTTGAACAGTCTCGGCGCGATGATTCTTGAAGGGGTCACTTCAGTTGCACCAACAGGGATTATGCTTGCTTTTGCCATTCTTTTCTTTGGTCTCATGAGTAAAGCGGGCCTTTTCGATCCCATTATTTCTAGAATATTAAAGCTTGTAAAAGGGGATCCGTTAAAAATTGTCATCGGTACAGCCATTATTGGAATGGTCACACATTTAGATGGCTCGGGTGCTTCTACATTCCTTATCACGATTCCTGCTTTACTTCCTTTATACGAACGTTTAGGAATGAGCCGACTTGTGCTCGCAGGTGTGGTGGCCCTTAGTGCTGGGACAATGAATATCGTTCCATGGGGTGGTCCAACTGCACGCGCATCAAGCGCACTTGGTATAGATACGGCAACATTATTCAATCCCCTGATTCCCGCTATGATCGCTGGGCTTATTTGGGTGCTATTTGTTAGTTATTACTTTGGTAAGAAGGAAAGGAATCGCATCGGTATTCAGAACTTTCAATATGATTTTAATCAGGAATTAAGCGAAGAGGAAAAAAAGGCAAGAAGACCTAAACTTCTTTGGCTCAACTTACTTCTTACTATTTTAACCATTGTTGCATTAGTAAAGGTATGGCTCCCTCTCCCAGTTGTTTTCATGGTCGCCTTCGCCCTTGCATTAGTTATGAATTATCCGAACCCAAAAGAACAGCAAGAACGAATTACCGAACAGGCTACAGGGATGGTTACAGTAGTTTCAATTATTTTTGCAGCAGGTATCTTCACTGGTGTTCTTTCAGGCACAGGTATGATTGAAGCAATGGCCAATACACTTGTATCTATTATTCCTGAGAGCACGGGTTCCTTTATGGGCCTAATAGTTGCGGTTACAAGCATGCCTCTCAGTCTCGTCTTTACACCAGATGCTTATTATTTCGGAGTTTTGCCAGTTCTGAGTGAAACAGCCGCCAACTACGGGGTAGCCGCTGAAAATATTGGTCGTGCAGCTATATTAGGGCAGATGACAACTGGATTCCCTCTCAGTCCATTAACTGCCGCTACCTTTTTACTTTTAGGATTAGCCAGAGTAGAGTTAGCTGATCATCAACGATTTATTTTCATCTGGGCTTTTGGCACAACCATTGTAATGACAATTGTTGCTCTTATTACAGGTGCAATTGCCATCTAATTATATATAAAAAGGAGTGTTCAACTTGCTTCGAATTGGATCAGGAGCAGGATTTGCGGGTGATCGTATTGATCCTGCCATCTCTTTAATAGAAAATGCACAACTCGACTACCTAGTATTAGAAGGATTAGCAGAGCGAACCATTGCGCTATCTCAAAAACAGAAACAGAAGGATGCCAACAAAGGGTATAACGAATATCTCGAAGACAGAGTTCGCCCACTACTCCCTTCTCTTTTAAAAAACAAAGTCAAACTTATCACAAATATGGGGGCGGCTAATCCAATTGCCGCAGCAAAAACTATTTTACAAATGGCTCGAGATTTAAACCTTACATGTAAAGTTGCAGCGGTTTCAGGCGACGATGTCTTAAACGATTTAAACTTTCATCAATTCGAAACAGAAAATGGAGAAAATTTAATGACATTTGAACCCATTGTTTCGGCTAATGCCTACCTTGGCATTGAAGCGATCTTACCTGCTTTAGAAGCAGATGTAGATGTGATTATTACAGGTAGAGTGGCTGACCCTTCACTTTTTTTAGCGCCACTCGTCCATCACTTTCAATGGAATCAAAATGACTTTGACTTGATGGGGCAAGGGACTTTAATTGGACATTTACTTGAATGTGCAGGGCAAGTGACAGGTGGATATTTTGCTGACCCTGGCCTGAAAGAAGTAAATAACCTAGCAGATCTTGGATTCCCCTTCGCCATCGTAGCTGAAGATGGCAAGGCGATAATTACAAAACTCCCTAATAGTGGTGGTGTCGTCAATACTCAAACAGTAAAAGAGCAATTACTTTATGAGGTGCATGACCCAAGTCAGTACTATACCCCTGATTGTATTGCGAATTTTAGTACAACACAAATGGAAGAAATAAAACCAAACGAAGTGCTTGTTTGGGGAGCTACAGGTAAAAGAAAACCAGATACACTGAAAGTATCTATCGGTTACCATGCAGGTTACCTTGGAGAAGGTATGATTTCTTATGCCGGATCAACTGCCGTCAATCGCGCCAAACTGGCAGAATGGGTGATAAACGAGAGATTACGTGCCAATGTACCTCAATTACGAACAGACCTAATCGGCTTAACGGCTCTTCATCATACAACTTATACTCACACAACACCTTACGAAGTCACTGTGAGAGCTGCCGCTTTATGTAAAGAAGAGCAGACAGCCAAAATGATTGGACATGAAGTTGAAGCACTCTATACAAACGGACCTGCTGGAGGGGGCGGGGCACGGAAAAAAACAGAAGAAGTGATAGGAATCGTTTCTACCTTTATTGATCGCTCAGCAATTACAATTCATACTGAAATAATGGAGTGATAAGATGGCAACAGTTAAATTATTGCACATTGCACATAGTCGAACAGGGGATAAAGGGGATACACTGAACTTCTCCCTCATCCCCTATAACGAAAAAGATTACGCTTCTATCGCCGAACAGGTGACAAGTGAGAAAGTGAAAGACCATTTACAAGCAATCATCAAGGGCGAAGTAATCAGATATGACCTCCCCAACTTACATGCTTTTAATTTCGTTTGCACAAATGCCCTTCTCGGTGGTGTGACGACTTCCATCGCATGGGATGCTCACGGAAAAAGCATCAGTAGTGCCCTATTAGAAATGGAAATAAATATTTAAATGAAAGAGTTAGAAACGACTGTTTCTAACTCTTTTTCGCATAAGAGATTACTCTGGTTTCTTTACAACAACCTTCCCGTTTTCATCTAACAACGGTGTAAGTCCACTTCCGCCTGTACTTGCCCATGTATGAACATAATGGACCCCGGTTTCACGATCAACGAGGATAGAAAGCAGCCCTGATGAGTAACTTTCTTTCAATATTTCTACAAAACGGGTCTCTCTTTTTTTAAACACATCAACACTCCTTACAAAAATTCATTATCATCGTATTTAGTAAGATGATTGACCATAATACAAAGCATACTGATAAAAGTATTTGTAATAGTAAGTGGAAGTATTTCATTTTAGGAGAACAAATTTATACCAGACATGATTAAAATTCCAATAACAAGTGCCTGTGCTATGATAGCAATGGTTGCCCATAAACTGACATAGCTTTTCTTTGCTCCTCCTGCTAAGCCGATTGCTGCCGAAATATGAAATCCCCATAGAAGACCTGCTAAAGAAACGCCAGGTACACCGTATTTTTCAAAATATTTCTTTGCTTTCATCATGCGTTTACTTGGTTCTTTCTCCTTTTTCTTTCCTTTCATCAACTTTGACCTCAGCGCATTGATCACCCAGATAAAAGCCATGACTGAAACCCAGTTCCCTAGTATCGCTACTAAAATAACAGGGATTCCAGGAAATCCTAAAAGAAACCCAAATGGAATGGCACCGTATGATTCAAAAAATGGGATGAGCGATAAAACAAAAATACTTAGTAACTGTAGAAATAAATTATCTTCTAGTGCCGGCATTAAATTCAAATAGAATTCTTGTATGTCTTGCATCATTTCTCCCCTCTCATGTTTGCCTACTTTTAGTATGAAGGATAATCCCTTCTATATCAGCAACTTCTGCACGAAAGGAGGGAAATTCATTCCGAGTGGAGACGATTTATGCCTCAATGGAGGCCTTTTTTTCCCTTTTCTTTATGAGGAATAGCAAAGCAATGCCACCCCAAATGAATGGCACAATCATAAACTTCAATACAGAGGTAAAGTCATCATTTTCAATCAGAGTAAGACCACGTTCGATATGATAATTGGGAAAAAGAATCGTTAACTTATTCAGGAGCGAAGAATAAACAAATCCTTCTATTAAGAAATAAACAATCATAATTGGCCATCCATATAAACTTACATCGATTGTATTTTTTGCATATTCAGCGATAGCAGTCCCTATTAAAAGCCACATACTGAAAATTGGGATGGTAAATATACTGGCCATCAGTATTTGCGCTAAACTATAGCCATAAATAATCATACCAATAGTGAACAAAAGATAAGACATACTATAGGTAACGATGGATTTAGCTAAGAAAATATTTATTCGCCTTATCTTCATCAAACGATATAATATGCCTGTCCCCTGCTCTTTTTCTTCAACCATTAAGTTCCCTTGTGTATACATTGTCACCAATATACTAATAAAACTAAGTAATGAAGTCATGCCTTTGAAAAAGGTAATCTGTTCATTTGAAAAGGTGATGGTCAAATTATTTAATACATAAATGAAAAAAATCATCGCGAAGGCAGTGAAAAAGAGTAATAATACTTGCCCATTAAAGCGCAAATCTTTTAGTTCCCTTATCATTAAAACCTTAATTTGCTGTACATTCATGCGAATCACCCCTTTTACCAGTTCAACAGTTCTTTTAACTCCCCATATCGTGATTTGGATAAAGGAACCGTCTTTTCATTTTCCAATGTGAGGCTATAACTATTCTTACTCCATACCACAACTTCCCTAACACGCTGCAAATTAACTAAGTAGGAGCGATGACAGCGAAAAAAACCGTAAATATGTAATCTCGTTTCAATGTCCTTCATTGAAACAGTTGATATAAACTCTTCATTATTCACATGGAGAATAGTTTGTCTATCTCGCGTTTCCACAAAATCAATCTCTAATGGATCAAATAGAATAAATTTATCGTCTGATTTAGCTGATATTTTCTCGAATCTTTGTTGGTAAATCGTTTCGTCCTCTGTGCCACTAGCTTCCTTTTCCTCAACTTCTTCTTCAGCTTCCTCTTTATATTCAAGCCGCTGTAGTCCTCTATCTGTCAATCGGAATACTTTTGTCCCTATACGAATGCTCTCTTCTAAAGAGGATGTAAGAATAATAATGAAACTATCCTTTTTCAACAATTCATTAAGAATACGATTCAATACCTGCTTCGATTGGAGATCAATGTGATAAGTAGGTTCTTGAAAAATATAAATGGTCGTAGGTTGAATCAAACTGCGTGCAAATTGTAATCGTTTTTTCTCTGAGAATGTTAGTCCTTTGTTTTTCTTATTACGGACTTCATTTAATTCAGCAAGCGCTAAAATCCTCTCTATATCTACTCTTACACCATACAAGTCACACCAAAAACGAATCGTTTGCTCGGGGGTTAAACGTTTATATTCGCCCATATTCGTCCGGTAAAAGAATAAATCCTCCGCCCCACGGAGAACACTGTCTGAGAGACGGATTTCATTTGTCATATAACTTCTATCTTCCTCCATTAAGGATAAAAATGCATGCATATACTCCATGTCTGCTTGAATCGCAACCACATCTTTTTTTTCAATGGTCAATTGTATAGAAGGCAAGACAACTGTATTGCCAGCGACCTTCCCAAAACCTTCAAAAATTAATGACATATACACTCTTCTCCTTCTGAACCTATTTATTATGACGGATTTCTAGAAGTGGTACCTTCATAATGAACGAAAAAGAGGAAAAAGCAAACGAAAAGGGAGCAAATCTTGGTTAAACTCATCCTTTTATTATTTACGCCTCAACGAGTGGCCATTCATTTTATCCCGGTGTATAAAACTGATACTTTATTATATTGAAGGAAATTATAAGGAATGAACTGTTTTTTCATCTTGATGAAAGCTGTGAGACATACTAGTCGTCTAAAGGGGAGTACGCGATCATTCAGCCGAAAATTCACCATAATATGATTGGAGAAGTAGGGAAATTTTGACTCCTTCCGGGAAAGAATAAAAATGGGGTACAGAAGATGGCTAATATTATAACGATCAAGAGAGAAAAGGGACATTTTGAAATACCATGTGGCAAGATTGATTTACTATCTCACCACATTTGATTAAGGAAATAAACAATATTTAAAAATAACCGTTAATTGTTCCCAGGTCTCAGCTTCGCGAACGCTGACTCCCTACAATTAGAACCTGATAGTGGCTATGGATTAACTAGAGAAACGTGGTTACTTTTCTCACAGCCTTCCCCGGGGAAATATTACGTAAGAAAATCCAATGATTAAGAATTGTTTCATTATATTTTAAGAGGAATATTGCGATATGCGCGACTACCTCAATCACACCCCCCTATTTAGTCGCGTACTCATAAACTCCTTCAAAGCTACTTTGAGAGTCTCCCTCCTCTCTTCAACAAAATTCTACATTTCCAATCATTTTCCGGGAAATAAGATAAGCATTCGACTAGAAACAATTATTTTCCGTAAGATAAGAAGCAAGAAATTAAATATATTTCACACATCATGTGCAAAAAGGAAAAACGCCTTAGGGAATCAGGAAAAAATATGGTAATCACAACTTTGATTGCGACAAAAGTAACCGTTGTTGTTCCGTTTCTTCTCTTCAGTCAAACCGACTAATCCCATACCTCTCAATCGGAATTGAAGTTTCCTTATCAATTATTAACTCCGTAATTAATGTGCCTATAAGCGGTGATAGGGTTACACCACTGTGGGTAGCTGCTACATATAGGTTCTCTATATTAGGAACGGCACCAATGATAGGAAATCCATCTTCCGGCATGGCACGTATGCCAGAGAAAGCACGAACAATTTTTGCTTTTTTAATGGCTGGCACATAACGGATGGCCATATTGGCTGTTTCTTGCATTACATTAAGTGTGGTGGAGCGATCAAAGCCTTTATTTTCCATGGAATACCCCATCAAAACCTCACCATTATTTGCTTGTCTAAGACCGCTCACTGTATGATTCAGAAAAGGTTTAAGCGGTTCGGAAACTAAAATTTGTCCCCTTACTTGATTCATTGGAATATGAACATCAATCATTTTCCCCAATTCTCTGGACCATGTTCCCCCAGCTAGAATAAGCCTTTTACATCGATAAGTGTCCTTCGTTGTTGCTACGATAAACCCACCATTGATTTTCTGAAGGTCATGAACAGGGTTATACGTTGAGTATTGCACTCCTTTTCTTTTAGCTGCTCTCATATACATATCTATGAGTCGAAAAGGATTTACATTTCCATCTATGGAGCTATAGGTGGCTCCTTCGACATCCGGATTCATGAATGGCTCTTTTTCCAATACCTCTTCTTTTGATAATACTTTAATATCTATGCCAATTTCTTTATATGCTTCTGCTAGTTTCATTGCCTTCACTCTATCCTTTTCATGAAAAAATGGTGATAGTCCGCCTGTTCGTTTATATTCGACATCACCAATTTTTTTCGATAGATAAGGATATAACTCAGCACTATAATAATTCAATTCTGCATACCATGAAGGTGTTTTATTATGCACCCATACCCATGCCTGAGTAGAGCCAGAAGTACCTGCTAAAGGGTATTTTCGATCAATGACTAATATACTTTCTTGGCTTCTTTCTGAAAGATGATAGGCAATCCCGCTACCCACGACTCCTCCACCTATCACAATTGTATCGAATTGAGTGTTCATCACTTCACCTTCCCATCTGTCAGCTCTATTTCATCAAGTACAGACTTGACTGTAGAAAACTGTTGGCTATCTGTCGCTAATGCCTCCAAACTGACAGGCGAAATTGGCATCCGAAAACGAGGTGGATAAATTTGTTCCATGGACAACCCTGTTTGCTTGTGTATCACTTCAGCTACTAATTTACTGCATATTTTTGACTGACATGCACCCATACCACAACGAGTTATTCTTTTAATATCATCAAATGTTCTTCCGCCCTGGGTGATTACTTCTTCTATTTCTTCATAGCTTATTTCTTCACATCTGCAGACAATTACTGACTTATCCATTCAATCCCCTTCTTATCTTCAATTTTAATAATCTAAGAAATAAATTGATCTTTTAATTGTGGTGTGGAAAATTGTTTAATATGCTCTTTTCTTGCTGAAAATGTATCGCTCTCTTCTTCATTCTCTAACTTACTATATAGCGAATTCCTTACTACTTCAGTTTCTTCTGGCGGTAATGATTGAAGCGCTTCACACACGCTAGCAGCCGCTAACATTCCCGTTAGAATAAGTGCGGAATGATTACTGACTCCAGCTGCATTTCCTGTGACATATACATGATCCTTACTTGTTTGAAGTTGATGATTGTAAACAGGAAGCCAGCCCCCGAGTTCTGCTTGATATCTAAGGGCACAGTCCAATTGATACACGATATCTAATATAGGAGATTGTCCCCCATCTATTAGAACGATGTCAGGCTTTAAGGTGATCATCCCATGAGGAGTTTGTATGTCAATTTCTTCTAGCTTCCCATTGCCTCTAGCCTCCATAATTGAGCTATTTTCATACAACGGTATATTCATATCCCCGAAAGTGGGGTTTCCTAACTGTTTGTTTTGTTTTACTATAGCGACGATATTTACTTCTACACTAAGCAGAAGTTCACAAACATCACTGGCAAAGGAGTTATCACCATAAATCACTGCTGAAGATCCTGGTTTTACTCGATCCCGATTCACTACACTTTGTGCTGCTCCTATCGTCATCACACCTGGTAAGGTCCATTTAGGAAAAGGTATCGCATTTTCAGCTGCCCCTGTTGCGATGATGATTTTTTCAGCAAATACCGGGAAAACATCTTTATCATTTGTCACACCAATCTGTCCATCTTCATATACACCAATGACACGATGACCTAACAACCACTCCACTGCCAGTCCTTCTAACCGTTCCACTAAAAATTGAGCAAGCTCAAAACCTCTCATGTTTGGGAATGTATCGGGTAAAGCTAACATTTGGCTTTGTTGCCATAATTGCCCGCCTGCTTGTTGATGTTCATCGATGATTAGAACACATAGACCTGTCTTGGCTACTTCATAGGCTGCCGTTAAACCGGCGGGACCAGCTCCAATAATTAATACGTCAGCCTTCATCAATATCTCTCCTTAATTCGGGGTCTTCTAGCCCTTCACTTATTTTCATCCCATCTCTAACTTTCCTCATACAGGTTTTCACGTGATCTTCTCCGTCCACAGTCATATAACAACTACAACATCTACCCTTTGAACAAAACATTCCCCTTGCTTGAACGAGCTTCCTACTTTGCCCTAGCTTCTTCACATTATTGGCCATTAATGCACCAGCAATCGATTGGTTATCATAGGCTTCAAGAGGTTGCTCATTCAAATAAATAGTAATGGGTTTGTTCAATTGCTCACCTAATATTGGATGCTCTTTTATATGCACGACTTTCACCTCTCTAATTTTTAGAAGAGAATATTTTCCCTACTCCCATCACCCGCTCAATTATAATCATTAGAACGACCGTCATAATGATCATGATGCTGGACACCGAGGCGATAATGGGATCATATTGATATTGCATATACGTATAGATTCGTACCGGTAATGTCACTACATCCGTACTTACGATAAAGAGGGCTACGGTTAAGTCGTCAAACGATGTAATGAATGCAAAGATGGCTCCCGCAATAACCCCGGACTTAATCACCGGTAAAGTGATTTCAAAAAACACTCGAATAGAACTGGCGCCTAGATTCATTGCGGCCTGTTCAATCACTCGGTCAAACCCTACTAAACTAGCAACAACTAATCTCATTACGAATGGAACAGTTAATATAATATGTCCAAGGATTAATGACAGTGGGCTTGTTGCTAGTCCAATCCATGAGTAAAATTGTAATAGCGCCACACCAAAGACAACTGAAGGTATAAGTAAGGGTGAACCAATTAACTGTACAATCGCATTTTTCCCCTTAAACTCCCTTCGAACAACTGCTAAAGCAGACATGGTACCAATGATTGTTGCAATGATTGCTGTGCCAAAAGCTACACTGATACTTAAGATGAAGGAATCGATAAATTCCGGATGTTCGATTAGCTCTATATACCATCTCAAAGTAACGCCTTCAGGTGGAAAAACGATATATTCTGTCGTGGTTAAAGATGATAATAAAACGACGACAATGGGTGCCAATAAGAATAAATACACTATTAAACAAGAAAGACTTAGTAATATGCTCGGTAACTTTTTCTTCATTGGATCGCCACCCCTTTTTCCGATTTGCTAAGGACTTTACTGTATATAAGGATGGTGATGGTAGCAACTAAGATCAATAAGAAGCCAATCGCCCCACCATAAGGCCAGTTCATCATAACAGCCACCTGTTCATAAGTAATATAGGACATCACTTTCACTTGTGGTCCCCCTAGAATAGATGGAGTAACGAAGGAACTAACGCTTAAACTAAAGACCATTACCGAGCCTGCGAAAATGCCGGGTAAAGTTAATGGCAATACAATCGACACAAACGTTCTTAAGTTACTTGCCCCTAAGTTTTTTGAAGCGCGAATAATAGAAGGATCAATTCTCTCTAAAGCCCCCATAATACTTAACACCATATAAGGAAACAGCACATGTACCATTCCGACAATTACACTAAATTCACTATAAAGTAAGGGAGCCGGTTCATTAATCAATCCCGTTGTCATTAGGGTTTGATTAATCACCCCATTATTCGATAGTAAGATGACCCAACCATAACAACGAATAACCATACTAATTAACAAAGGAGACAGAACCAGCAATGTTAAATAATTTTTCATCCGAGGCTTGGCCTTCGTTATTTGGTAGGCAACAGGATAAGAAATAATAATTGTAATGATTGTCGTAATCAAACCAATTTTTATTGTTCGCCAAAGCACACTTATATAAAAAGGATCAGACAAAAATTGAATATAATTCGCTAGCGTCCACTGATTGCCAATCCCAGTACCAGCATCAAACGTTTTAAAGCTAGTAACAAATAAAAAGAACAAGGGGAGCAAGAAAAAGAAAAGAAAGATAGCTAGTGTAGGAATGAGCAGCAACCATGTATCTCTCCGTTTTTTAAGGTTCTTTTTCTTTTGCATAAGGACGATTTCATTATCTACGCGTGTATTTAACTCCATTTCCTTACCTCACATTCCTAGAAGGCAGGATATCCTCTGCTTGCCAGAAGGTTTGCACTTTACTGCCTTCTATAATTGAGTGTGGATTTAAAGCTGTATTCGGAATGTCTGCAATTAAATCTTTATCTTCTACTTTAAGGAAATACCTTGTTTTAGCACCTAAGAACATTTTCTTCATTACGATCGATTGAAATCCCTCTCCCTCATGTTTTTGAGTAATGACAATTTTTTCTGGTCGAACAAAAAAATCAAGTTTCTCATTCGTTCGGAGTTGGAAAGGAAGTAACTGTTCATCTCCGTAGAAATTAACTCTACTTTCATTCCCATTCTCCCCGCCTACTACTACGCCTTGTATTTTATTAACTTCTCCAATAAATTGAGAGACAAAGTCCGTTTTAGGTTGATTATAGATGGTTATTGGATCATCGACTTGTTCAATTCGCCCTTCATACATCACGGCAATCCGGTCAGATATGGCTAAGGCCTCTTCTTGGTCATGTGTAACAAAAATAGTCGTGATACCTACTTGCTTTTGAATATCCACTATCTCTTCACGCATTTCTTGTCGTAGCTTCGCATCCAGATTACTTAAAGGTTCATCAAGCAACAAAACTTTTGGCTTGATTACTAATGCGCGGGCTAATGATACCCGTTGCTGTTGCCCACCTGATAATTCCTTAGGATACCTTTTTTCATAGCCAGCTAACCGAACCATGTCTAATGCTTCTAACACTCTTTTTTTTGCTTCTACCTTTGATACTTTTCTCAATTTGAGCCCATATGCAATATTGTCAAACACAGTCATATGTGGGAATAACGCATAATTCTGAAATACCATCCCCATTTCTCTTTTGTTAGCAGGAAGCAGATGAACGGCTTGTCCATCTACCTCTATTCGTCCTCCATCGACATCCAGAAAGCCAGCAATCATATTTAATGTCGTTGTTTTCCCACATCCAGATGGACCAAGAAAAGAAATTAACTCCCCCTTACTAATTTCTAAGGTTAGATCCTTCACTACTTCTGTACGATTGAATGTTTTCACTAAATTGTTTATCCGCAAGTAACCCATAATTGATTCACCTCCTTAATGTGATACTTCAATTTCTTTATTCGCACGCTCTGTCCATTCAGCACGCTTACTATTCACTACTTCCCAATCAACTTTAATGAGCTTAGCAATCTCTTCTTCGCCGTACACGACTTTACTTGCTACCTCTTCATCTAACTCAACTTCTTTATTAGCTGGGCCATCGAATAACTCAGCTGCAAATAATTGCTGCGCATCCTCATCTAAAACGAAATTAACAAACTTCTGTGCTAACTCTTGATTTGGGGCATCTTTCACAACACTAACAGTTGCCATTAAGGCTGGCGCCCCTTCTTTCGGGGTAATATATTCAATTGGAAAACCCGAATCTTGTAATGTTAGGACACGACTACTCCCCCAGGCACTCGCTACCGCTTGCCCTTGTAAGAAGTAATTAGAAACATCGGCTGTTTTGTCAAAAGTAATAGTGTTTTGCGCGATTTCTTTCATCTTCTCAAAACCTGGCTCCATGTCTTCTATACTTCCGCCATTGGCAAGTGAAGCCATTAATAATGTGTGAACGCCATAAGTATTCGCAATTGAAGGCAATACTAACTTGCCTTTATACTTAGGATCAGCTAAATCATTCCATGAAGTTGGGGGTTCCCAGCCATTTTCATCAAAATACTTTTTGTTATATGCAAGACCTGTAGTAATAAATCCAAACCCAACCCCAATATTATCTTTGTCCTTAGCAATATCATATAAATGAGCTAAATTCGTAACGATTTCTTCATCTAAAGGAGCTAATAACCCAAATGATTTTGCTTGTGCCTGTGGTCCATCATCAAGAAAAACGACATCAATTTGTGGATTATCCTTTTGTGCCTGAATTTTGGATAGCGTATCAACAGAGCTACCTGTAATGTAAGTCACTTTTACATTATTTTCTTTTTCAAATTTTGGAATCAACACTTCCTTCATCTTTTGTTCATAGCTACCACCATATGCAGCTAATACAAGTGTTTGTTGTTTCTCCTCACCACTTGACTCAGTCGATTCACCACATCCTGCAACCAAAAGTAACAGTCCAACGATTACGATAACCATCCATTTCTTCATCACTTCCATACCCCCATCATTAGATTGACTTCATTTATAATTAGATTGCCTAATTACCTATAATAGATTTTTAATTTTAAATATTCAGTAATTTAATAATAAAAATATAATAATATGATATTATAACTTTTAAAATGTGAAGGAGGAGAAACATGCAAACGTCTCTCTCCATTAATTAAAATCAACTTCTGTAAAATAAGTTTCTTTGTCCGGTCTTACATAAAACATTGAGTATTCCACGATTTCCTTTTCCTTAGAGTATGTAAAACGTTCCCACTCAAATACTGCTGTATTCTCAGAAATACCTAATACCTCTGCTTGTTTACCTGTAGCTATATAAGGCTTTATAAAAAGCTTAGCTTTTCCTAAATTGATATGAAACTTATGGCGTAACATGTTGTAAATTAAATCATTATTAATATCTTCACTTGTTATTCCAAGACAATGAACATATGGTAAATATGTATATTCCAACGATATCGGTTCACCATCAACAAGCTTTAAACGTTCAATTCTTACCACCTGATCACCATGATTCAACTTCATCTTCTCAACCATTTCACTAGAAGCTATCTCTATAGCAAAGTGTAACAACTCATGGGGATGCGACTCCGATTGGTCAGTTGTTAACGAGATTAATTGATTAATATCTTGTTCTTTTCTTTTCCCTAAAACAAATGTCCCTTTCCCTCGTTGTCTCATCAAAAAGCCTTTATTGACCAGCTCAATAATTGCCCTCTTTACTGTTATCGTACTAATATTAAATAATGTAGCCAACTCCTGTTCAGTGGGCAATTGAAAACCCTCATCCCACTGACCTGAACTTATTTTATACTCCAACACCTGCTCCACTTGGCGATATAATGGGAGATGTGAATCTTTATTAATTTCCATATATGTATACTCCTCAGATTATAATATTATAACTTTATAAATCATAAGTTTAAGCTGACTCGTTTCATTTGTCAATGTTTTCTGATAATTAAACCTTACAAAATCCCTCCTCACCATACTAGCTATCTAGGCATACACTATGCTGAAGAAAAATGGATTGGGGAGATTAGGTATGTATCCATATAATTATTATCATGTGTATAGAACACAACCCACTCTTTGGTCACCAGGTGAAGCCACTCAGAATCTTAATCAATTTCAAAATCAATATATTCGAGTGCACATCACCGGGCTTGGATGGGTTGTTGCTCAATTATTAGGTTTTGATGCAGCTACAGGAGTGGTGACGCTCAATGTTTATCGCCCTGGTAGTCATGTGCCAGAATTTATGAGGATTAATCGCGCAGAACTAACTGGATTAACACCACTCGGATTTACCCCACCACCTGAAGTAACTGGTGGTGCAGGCGGCGGTGGCGGAACACCTGGTGGACCAACCGGACAACCGGGAGGCGGTGCACCTGGCGGCGGTGGCGGGATGCCTAATCCAGGTGGCGGAACAGGTGGCGGAACACCTGGTGGAAAACCACCTTGGTGTGCATATATGCCGTGGCACCCTTATTGTCAATGAGATGCAAAAAGCGACTATCCCTTTAACATTAAGGGCTGGTCGCGTTTTTTTACTTGTCTCGCATTTTCCCCTCCCACTTGGTGCCTTATTTTCTTTTTGAAGAATCCGTTACTCAGAATATAATACAGATCTCGCCAACCCCTGCACAATCATATCATCAGCCGGATGCATGGACAGGCCACATTGCACATCTCGGAAAAGTCGTTCTAATTTAAAGTCTTTCGACAATCCTCTTCCACCTGCAATTCTCATGGCGATTTCCACAATTCGTATAGCTTGATGACAGATGGTATATTTCGCTGCTTGAAAGTCATTTAGTAAGTGATCTCTTTGTTGGGGAAAACGATCCCATTTGTCTGCTAGTGAATATAGTAATGTACGGGATGTGGTTAAGTTAATTTCGATTTCACCGATTTTTTGCTGAATGTGGGGGACTTCGGCTATGGGTTTATTTAAACTGCCTGCTTGTTGATGTTTGGCAAAGTCGATAATAAAATCTCTGGCTGCATGGGCAACACCAAGAAAGACTGAGGCGATAAACAGAAAGGTGGAGCGGTTTTTTAAGCCTCCGTCCTTGCCAGTTGCTTTTGCTAGCAGTGACTCCTCTGATACGAATACTTCATTTAATACAATCGTATCACTGCCTGTCGAACGCATGCCAATTGTATTCCAGGTTTCTTTCACTACTACTTTATCTGATTTGCGAATGAGGAATTCCCCAAGTACACCTTCATCCTCGACCCAAGCCATCACAATCAAAGGATCAGCAATTGGTGCTAATGTTGCAAACGTTTTTTCCCCTGAAATGAGGTATCCACCTGCCGTTCTTCTCGCAATCGTCTCTGGCTGGCTTCCTCTAAAAATATTTCCACCTTTCTTCTCAGTGGCAAATATATTTAGAATGTCTCCGTTTTGTACCACATCTTGACAGACCTTCGCAAACACCTCTTCTCTCCAACGATTCCCTTCCCGATAATTCAGGAATAAACAAGATTGCCAACCTGCCGCAAGGGCAACCGCACCATCACCTTTAGCTAACCGCTCTAAAGCAATCGCCATTTCATATAATGAAGCCTCATATCCACCGTATTTCTGTGGAACGGTCAACGAAAAGAAGCCTGCCTCTCTTAAAATGGCAAAAGAAGCATAAGGGAACATACCTTTTTCATCATTTTCGTCTGCGTATTCCTCCAGTCTCTCTGCAATTTTATCGTATTTCTCCGCTATAGCTGCTTCTCGTTCATTACGAATATGCACATCCTTTATTTTCGTTTGAAGCATTTATTGTCTCACCCCCTTAAATAAATCTTCCTCACGACTATGGTCTGTTGAAAGGGGTGGCGTGTCTGATAATTGAGTAATCGCTTCATATAATTCATCACTTAAGTGAATCTCTCGTGCACAGATGCCATTCTGTAATTGTTCCACATTCCGTGCGCCGATGATGGGGGCCGTAATCGCTGGATTCCTCAGCACCCAAGCTACGGCTAATGATGCTGGATGATAACCGTATTCGTGTGCCAATTTTATAAACTGATCGGTCGTCGTATAGTATTGCTTTGTTCCATACCTTCTTGCATAATTTTTTTGTTCAATCAATCTTCCTTGCGTTGGTAAGTTGTCATGATTATACTTTCCAGTCAATAATCCACCACCTAAAGGGCTGTAGGAAATAACCCCTAACTGCTCCTCCTTAGCTAACGGTAAGAGTTCCACTTCCGCTTGGCGCTTCACTAAATTGTACATCGGTTGAATAAGTTCAAATCGGGCAAGCTCTTTTCTCGCCGAAATACCAAGGGCCTTCATTATTTGCCATGCTGACCAATTACTTACCGCCGGATATAGGATCTTTCCTTGCCTTTGTAAATCGTCAAGCGCCCGAACGGTTTCTTCTATATCTGTATGAGGGTCAAACAAATGGATGAAATAAAATTCAATCCTATCCGTCTTTAGTCTCCTTAAACTACCTTCCACTGCTTGAAAAATATGGCGTCTGGAGGCTCCTTTACTATTCATATCCTTACCAACGGGAAAACCTACTTTAGAAGAAATAATGACCTCATTGCGACAATTAGCGATACATTCTCCTAAGATTTCTTCTGATCTTCCCTGGCTATATACGTTGGCTGTATCAAAAAAATTAATGCCTGCCTCTCTCGTTAAATGAAACATTTCTTTCGATGTCTGTTCATCTGCATTTCCACCGAAAGACATTGTGCCAAAACAAAGATTGGACACCTTTATACCCGTCTTCCCTACAAATCGTTCCGTCACGGTTATCGCCCCTTAAAGTTTTGTTGTATACGTTCGTCGATATTTACTCCCCGGATGTCCGCTAGGTAATAACCGCTGCCCATTACCAAATATTTTTTCACGGAAAGTTCCTTCTGTATAATCTTTTTTATACAATCCTCTCGCTTGCAACTCAGGAACCACTAAATCAATGAACTCCTGTAAATCTTGCGGAGTGACAAAATGTGCTAAGTTAAAGCCATCAATCCCCGTATCTTCAAAGAAAAATTGGATAGCATCAGCTACTTCCTGAGGATTACCGACAATTACATGATCACGATTGATTGTTTCAAAACGGTTCAACACTTCCCGCACCGTCAATTTTTTCGGCGCATCCTTTGTTAGTGACGCTGCTCGCGATTGTCCATGTTCCGTATGCTTGTATTCAAAATAACCATCTAAATCGGTATATTGTGATAAATCATAGCCACTCGAACCACCATACTGTGCCTTTGCAGCCTCCGCACTCCACAGTTTTTGATACGTTTCATATTTCGCTTCCGCTTCTTCGTTCGTTTCCGCAACAATCACATTTAAAAAGGTATAAAACTTTATATGTTCAGGATTTCTACCGTGTCTTTCTGCACGTGCTTTTATATCCTTAATATGCTCACGTATTTTCTCATTTGTTGGGCCACCAATAAAAACACACTCTGCATGCGTAGCAGCGAATTCTTTTCCTCTTACAGATGTACCTGCTTGATAAATCACTGGTGTTCTTTGTAAAGAAGGGTCTGTCATATGTGGGCCCTCTACTTGATAATACTGACCCTCATGGTTAATAGGGTGGACTTTATCAGGTTCAACTAATATCCCTCGTTCGACATCTGCAATAACAGCTCCATCTTCCCAACTACCTTCCCATAATTGATAGACTACCTGTAAAAATTCATCTGCCCGCTCGTAGCGTTCATCATGTTTGACCATATTTTTCAAACCATAATTTCTCGCTGCATTTGGCAAATAAGAAGTCACGATGTTCCACGCAATTCTTCCTTTTGTTAGATGATCTAAAGTCGAAAACCGGCGGGCATGACTAAAAGGATGTTCATATGTCGTACTAACTGTCACAGCAAATGATAAGTCAGTTGTCACACTTGCCATCGCCGAAATGATCATCGCTGGATCATTTAAGGGAAATTGCAAACCGTCTCTTATAGCTGGTTCTTTACTATCTTGATACACATCATATACACCTGCCACATCAGCAAAGAAAAGGGCGTCAAACTTGCCCCTTTCTAATAGCTTTGCTAAATCTGTCCAATAAGACAAATCATTGTAATGGAGATGCCTTTTACTTTGCGGGTGCTTCCATAACCCATGTGAATTATGCATCGCACCTGCCATTTCAAATGCATTCAATTGGATTTGCTTACTCATCGACTCTCTCCTTTCTACTGTTTACCAGATTTGATATCTTCTAATAATTGATCAAGCGTATCCTGTAATTCAGGAATAGGAATATCAACGACAACATTCCCGCCATTGGAATCTTCCTTTACAGCCTCAACTACTTTTTCTTCTTGATAAATTCTGGCAATCGTTTGATATGTCTTATCCTCCGCATCCTCCCCACGAACCGCAAAAACATTTAAGTAAGGTCTTGTTTCTTCGCTATGTGGATCATCATGATAAATCGCATCCTCTAGTAGATAGCCTGCTTGACCAGCAATCCCACTATTAATAATTGAAGCGGCAACGTCAGGTAAGACTCTCGGTGTTTGTTGAGCGACAACTGTCAAAATCTCTATATTGCGTGGATTGTCTACAATATCATCAGGTGTTGGATATAAGCCAACATCCTCCTTCAATGTTATCAAGCCAGCTTCTTCTAATACTTTTAATCCTCTGCCTGTGTTAGCAGGGTCATTCGGAATGGCAATTGTCGCACCATCAGGTATATCTTCTGGGCTCTCATATTTTTCTGAGTATAATCCCATCGGTGCAACGACCGTTGAGCCAATCGGTTTGATATCTGCATCGTCATTTTCAACAATAAACTGACTTAAGAACGCTAAATGTTGGAAGGAGTTCACGTCAATTTCCCCGTTTATTAAGGCATTATTCGGTAATGTATAATCGGAAAACTCGACCAACTCCACTTCAATACCTTCTTCCTTCGCTCTCTCCTGAATAATTTGCCAATATTGACCGTCTGATCCTGTAACACCGATTTTGACATGCTTCGTATCACCCGAAGCTGAATCGGAACCACACCCACTTAAAAATGTTGCAAGTAATAGTACTAATATGAAAACAAACTTTCTTTTCTTCATTCAAAACACCCCTTTATCTTCTTAAAAAGAATCTTGAAAGCATATTTCCTAAGAACTGCGCGATTTGCACAAGTAAAATAAGGATGACAACCGTGACAATCATGACTGAAGTATCAAATCGTTGATATCCATACGTCATCGCTAAATCACCCAATCCGCCGCCACCAACTGTACCAGCCATAGCAGAGAAGTCGATTAGCCCAACAGTGATGAATGTAATACCAAGAATGAGTGGTCCAAGCGCTTCCGGGATAAGAACCGTAAAGATAATTCGTATAGGACTCGCGCCCATTGCCTGTGCCGCTTCAATAATTCCGGGATCTATTGAGACGAGGTTATTCTCAACAATTCTAGCAACGGCAAAAGCTGCGGCAATCGTCATCGGCAATACCGCCGCTGCCGTCCCTATCGTTGTTCCCATAACCATTCTCGTAAATGGACTAATGGCAACGAGAAAAATGATAAATGGAATCGGTCTGATAATATTAATCAATAAGTTCAATGAATAGAAAACCCAGCGATTCTCTAAAATATTGCCTTTCCGCGAGACAAAGAGTAACAAACCAATTACGAGGCCGAGAATGGTAGCAAAGATTAAAGTCAGAATTACCATCAAAATCGTTTCCCCAGTGGCTTCGATAATTCTTGGCCAAAATGTCGCCCAATCAACTTGCATAATGTACCTCCTTCAACTCAACTATTTTTTCTAATTCCTCAATCACCTGATTTACTTCTGCTTCCTCACCAATGAATTCGACTATTAAACTACCAAACAATCTTTCTTGCAGTTCACTAATATTGCCATAGAGGATATTGAATTCCACCTGATATTTCTTACTAATTTTTGATAGGATGGGCTGATTACTGACCCCCTCTTTATAAATAATGCGATACAGTTTCCCTCGCTTGCTCTCTTGTAATTTTTCTAATAGATGTGAGGAAAGTTGGTCATTCTGGACGGAGCGAATAAAATTCTTGGTCGTCTCGTGCTGTGGTTTCGTAAACACATTAAATACTTGACCTTCTTCTATCACTCTGCCATCCTCCATGACAGCCACACGATTACAAACTCTCTTAATCACATGCATCTCATGGGTAATCAGCATAATCGTAATGTTATACTCTTTATTCACCTTCAATAGTAGCTGGAGAATTTCCTCAGTTGTTTCTGGATCAAGAGCAGATGTGGCTTCATCACAAATGAGAATGTCTGGTGATGTTGCTAAAGCACGTGCGATGCCTACCCTTTGCTTTTGCCCCCCTGATAGGCTTTCCGGATATTTATTTGCCTTATCCTCTAAACCAACGAACTTCAGCATTTCCTTTACTCTTTGATCTAGTTTTGCTTTTGGCCAACCGGCAAGCTTAAGTGGGTATGCAATATTGCCATACACCGTTCTCGAACTAAAAAGATTAAAAGATTGAAAGATCATCCCAATGCCACTTCTAAGTTGGCGCAGCTCCTTCTGGGAGAGTGCATCTATTCTCTTTTCATTGACTACGATTTCCCCTGAAGTTGGCCGCTCAAGCAGATTAACTAGACGCAATAATGTGCTTTTCCCTGCGCCACTGAAGCCAATCACCCCAAAAATTTCCCCTTTTTCTACTTCTAAACTCACATCTTGAACGGCTTTTACGACGTTCTCCTTTGTACCAAATGTTTTACTTACATTTGTAAATCGAATCAAACCATTTCCCCCTCTTACAAACTCAATTCTTTATATAACAAAAAAGACAGCCCTCTATAGAAGAAGTCTGCCTTTAGTTAGTCTAGTCGGCTTACTTTAGTTGTAATTAAAAATAAACAACCCCTACTGGGAGTTTTTCATCGTTAATGATGTACCTACCAATCGCTTGGGCTTTATAAACAGTTGGATTATGGGAAGAAATTGTACGGATATTGCGCCAATGGCGGTCTAAATAGGCTGACTGTTTCGTTGCTGATGCACCTCCTACCTCAAAAAGAAGGGTCGCTGCCTTTAAGGCTAATTCATCCACAACTACTTTTGCCTGTGCTGCCCGTAAAGACGCATCATGGTCAAGCTCGTAATCACCTGTTCTATTCGTCGCCAGTTCTAACGACTCCGCAGCCGCTAGCACCGTTGCTTCTACAGCAAAGGCAATACTCGCAATCTCACCGATTTTATGTTGCAACAATGGATCGTCCTTCGGTTGTTCTGCCGGTGCATAACTAAATGTTCGTTTTCGTTTATGTACCAATTCCTTTGCATCTGTCACCACATTACGGACAATACCAGCAATCACGGCTTGTAAAATCAGTTGCAGAAAAGCATTAAATGATTTTTTATCTTCTTGAAATTCCTTAATTTCTTCAGGATAGACCGTGACATCTTTGAAGATGGTCGTTCCACTTCCTGTGCCTTTTTGACCAAATCCATCCCAATCATCCTTGATGATGACGCCCTCTCTATCTGTCGGTATAAAAGCAGAGACAATTTTACCTGCCGACGTTTCTGCCATGACGCTAACCCAATCAGCGTACATCGTTCCAGTGCAAAAATACTTTGTACCGTTTAATCGAAAATTCTCTCCGTTTTCGGATAAGGTGGTTTCGAATTTTGAGCTGCCTGCCGCATTTTTTGAGATTTCCGTATAAGCATTACCGATGATCTCGCCATTGACAATTTTCTCTAACGCTTGTTCGCGTTTCGTTTTGTCCCCTAGCTGGATCAACCGTTCCACGTGTGAGAAATGAGACCTTAATAAATGAGCAACATCTGGATCCGCTTCGGCCAAGCGGATGACAAATTGCATTAATTCCTTCAATTGAATGCCGCCTCCGCCAAGCGCTTTAGGTACCCTCAATGCCCCTATTTTGTTCTCTTTAATTAATCTCATCGCATAAAAAGGTCTGGCATCACTATCATCATTTCTTCTCTTTTTCGCATCTTGCGCAATAGCTGTTAACAGGTCCTCCATATCACAGGAATCTATTGCAATTGCTACATCTGATGTTACTAGCTCTTTTTCTGTCATCATCACGACTCCTCTTTAATGTTTTAATCCATTTATTCTTATGTATTTAGTAGGAATTATAAAAATAAAAAGACTCCCCATACAGCTTTTAACACGCTGTGTAGAGAGCCTCTAGTGTCCCAGTCGGCAACCGATCTTTTTAATAAATTAATCATATCTTATACGGTTACAGTAAAGATGTCAACATCATTTTTAGATAATATTGAATTATTCATTATTTCAAACCATTCAACCCCTTATACAAATAGCCCTCCATACTATAGAAAGTACAGGGAAATAGTAATATCATTAAAATACCTCATACAGATGCAAAATCATTCACAAATAGGTAATTTCATCATAAATTATCTAGACACTATACGGAGATTTGCATGAGGAGGCACAACATGTATTATTATTACGGTCCGTTCGGGCCACAACCTTATTATCAACCTCAGAGCTATAACAACCATAACGTTCGCGGCTTACCGGGGGGATTTCCTGGAGCTGGCGGCTTTTCAGGAGGAGATGGGCCCCCATCAGGCGGTGCCCCACACTTAGATGATTTCATGCCTGGCCAAGGCTCACCAAATAACGGTGGCGGCATGCCAAACTTAGGTAACTTTATGCCCGGACAAAATAATGGTGGCGGTATACCCAATCCAGCTGACTTCCTACCAGGGCAAAATGGGAATGGAGGGGGCATGCCAAACCTCCAAGAATTATTACCAGGACAAAACGGATCCAACAGTAATGGTGGAGGTTTACCAAACTTACAAGACATCCTTCCTGGACAGGGAGAGTCTGGATCAAATGGCGGCATGCCAAGCTTAGAGGACCTAACCGAACTCATCCCACAACCGAACGAGTCAAACGGACAAAACGGGCAATCAGAAGGCAATAGTGGGACAAATGGCAACGGACAATCGGATGAAAACGCTGGTGAGGAAGGATCAACAGCACCTGCCTTACCCGCACCACCATCACACTATACCGTCAACAAATATCACTCTCTACTAAAAAATCCACAAACCGCCAAAAACATTCTACAAAGCAAAGGTTCCGCCTGTGTAAACAAATGGAGCATCATCCAATTAACAGACGGGCAAATACTATTAATGCATATTACAGGGCACGACGCAAACGGGCAAACACAAGGCGTATTTTGGCCATCTGGCCGGTATGGTGCATTTGGTAGTAGTGATATTTCAGGGTATAGTTGCAGAGAATGAGTGAATAAAGGTCGCCTCAGGATGGCGACCTCTTTGTTTATCTATTATCCACTTTTTGTTTTATTTTGTACGAAAGGAGTCTCGCCTACAACTTCTTTTTTGAAGCTATTATTTACCAGATAGATGCCTAATAAAATAAATGAACCCCCAACTAAAAGTGAAAAAGAAATAGGTTCATCAAGCAAGACGTATCCAGTCAAAACACCAAAGAATGGAGCTAAAAATAAATAGGAACTCGTCCTCCCTGGATTGCCTTTTTGTAAAAGGAAATACCAAACCGCAAATTGCACAATAGAGGACATGATACTTAGCCATAACAAAATAAGCACTGAATGCTTCGTCACATGAAAGAATGGTTCTTCAAATACGCTACTAAAAAATAGGAGAATGCCGCCACCAAACAACATCTGATAAGCAGAAAGCACCCATGTATCGAAACGCTCACTCCAGCGATTAACTAATAAAGTAGAAATAGCCCAAAAAACAGCAGAAAAAGCGCCAAACACTAGACCAATCCTAAAATCATTAATGCCCCCTAATGTAATTCCTACGCCTACGAAACCTAAGACAACACCACTCCACTGATACCATTTATAACGGTGACCCAATAAAATAGTGCCAAAAATGATGACTAATAGCGGGTTCATAAAAGTTAAAATAGAAGATTCACTTGCTGTTATCGTTCTTAAACTGATAAATATGCATCCCATGACCCCAGCTGTTTGAAAAGAACCTATTAATAGCACTCTCCCCCAATTTTTCATGCTACTAGGGTGCTCCCTCTTCTGTATCAACACAATCACCATCATGATTAAACCAGCTAGAAAAAAACGTAAACCTGCCAATAACAAAGGGGATGAGTAACCTAGCCCTATTTTCCCTATCGCAAAAGACGAACCCATTAGTGCTGTAGTCAACATAATTAAAGTAAAAAAGTTGAATTTCTTCATGTATACTATCCTCCCAATAAATACTCCCACCTACCTTGTAAATAGGTTTTCTTCGTATTATTATAAAACCTATATCATACGATAATTATCGAAGTATGGATTACAGAGGTGTGAAAAAATGAGTATACATCCGAATATTACGGCACTAACAGCGCTACTTGCTGAAAAATCTAGAGCCACTATACTGGCAGCTTTAATGGATGGAAAATTCCATACAGCAAGCGAACTAGCTTATATGGCCACCATTAAACCCCAGACAGCCAGCTTTCATCTTGCCAAACTAGTAGAAAACAATCTCGTAATCAGTGAAAAAAATGGCCGATTTCGCTATTTCCGCTTAGCAAACGAGGAAGTGGCCAACACACTAGAAATATTTATGTCCATCTCCCCTCCACCTGAAGTTCGCTCTTTAAAACAATCAAGCCAACTAAAAAGATTAGAAAACGCCCGAACTTGTTACGACCATTTAGCCGGACGTCTGAGTGTGAATTTAACCAATATCATGCAAGAAGAAGGATATATTGAGAAATCCAATAAGAGGTTCATCATAACAACAAAAGGCGAGCACTTTTTCAAAGAATTAGGAATAGATTTAATTGCTCTATCTAGAAAACGCCGCTCCTTCTGCCATGCTTGTCTTGATTGGAGTGAACGTACACACCATTTAGGCGGCGCTTTAGGGAATGGTCTATTTGAAAGATATATCGAATTGGGGTGGTTAGAATCTAGAGAAAACTCGAGGGAGATTGTTATAACTAGCGAGGGAAAATCTGGCTTTAAAGAATTTTTTGGACTATCAATATGACTTCTTTTCAAGTACTATTTCTCATATTATGTTCTAAATAGACACTAACTTCTAAACAAATTACGACATCATTAATCATTTCTCGGGAAATAAGGAAAAAATTTGTCAAATACAGCTCCCATTTATATAACTAATCACTTATACAACTAAGCGCAGCTTCAGCAATAAAAAAAGTGATAGTTGTAAAGAGAATTACGGTAAACATCTAAACATCACAATACCAGTTGCGGAGAATAAAATGAAAGAGGCTGCTGGTTGGCAGCCTCTTGTAAAATATTATTGAACGTTCCTTTCCTACTATACTATCAAGGTAAGAAAGACAAAATCTCATATGGTTTGTTGGCTCTGCTTATAGGCTTCATATCAAACCTTACATATATAACTTTTCCTCCTCCTTCTTCCCCTCACTCTTCATCGTTAATGAGTGTTCTTTTCGTATATATATATCAATAATGCCGAACAATACTGCAATCGCCGCTAACTTAATGCACCAATTCATAACTTCACCAGCAAAACTGGCTATTAATTCTCCCTGATTCCCACCCATAACAATAGCTATTAGAAAAAGGATTGCCACAATGAACCCCAAAGTTAATGTAATCAATGCAATCATTCCATATATCTTTTTAAATAGACTCATATCAACACCCCTATAACCCTAAGATTGGTAGTATGCCAGTTAGTAAGATCATACACAATATTAAATGAAGAATAACCCATATTACTGAGAGTTTGACCGTTTTTGTAAAATCAGAGTTTGCTATCCCCATCGCCACATACATGCCTAATGCGAGTGGAGGAGTCATTCCCTCAAGCGCACCTGTCATAGCTGGTAATAATGCTGCAAATAGAATAGGGTCGCCTCCAAGTGCACTGGCGGCTGCAATTACGGCACCACCAAGAATAGCTACTTGCGCAGTTCCAGGTAACACCATTCCAAGAACCATAAAGAATATTGGAATAATAATAATAAGGAGCGTAATGTTTAAACCTAATGAGACAAACCATTCTTCAATTGCTTTTTCTGCACCAATTCCAGAGAAAGCCTGTGAAGTAGCATAAGCAAAATAAATGGTAACCGCAATAGGTACTACTTGTTGAAGTGAGCCTGAAAAAGTTGAAAACATTTTTGATAGAAATTCTTTTCTTTTAGCAAACGACTTTCTACCGATAAAAACAGCATAAGCTCCAGCTAAACCAGGGGTAAACATTAATACGGAACTAGAATAGGCCCCACTACCACTTTCCCCAATTCTACCTAATAACCAATCTTTTGCCTGTGCATCTAAGAAAAGGGGGAGGAATATGATGATTGGAATAAATAAAGTAGCCCAACCTGACTTTAAACTTTTACTGAATGAAGGAATTTCTGTAGCAGGAATCGGCTGTACTTTATAAACGCGACAAAGCACATACAACGTTAACCATCTTTGGACGAAGAACCAAACACCAATACTATATGCTGCCACCATCCATCCACTTAATGTGATACTACCAGGCGAAACTTTTTCAAGCACACCATATGTCAAAACAATAATTCCAGCTGGAGGGATAATATTACCTAACATACTTGCTGACATCTCTGTTGTTGCTGCAAAATGCGGAGGAAACCCTGTCCTTTTCATCATTGGAATCGTAAACACACCGGTTGTTGCAACATTACCTGGACCTGTCCCCGACAATGATGCCATAAATGTACTCCCTAATAAGGCAACATAGCCTGCTCCTCCTCTAAATCTCCCAACTAAGGAAATCATAATCTGCACAATTCTATTAACAACATTTGTTGCATCGAAAAGTACAGCAATAACCATAAAGGCAAAAATCACATAAAATAAACTACTTGTGGAAGGGTACAATAAATACTCTAAAAACTTATTCCACTGTCCTGTAATCGCAATGATAAAAACAAAGGTAAGAGCCATTATTTCATACATAGGTCGCTTGAAAACCACGAAAAATACAGCTACAAAGACTAATAATGCTAATAGTATCCATAAAGCAGCAGGCATTAACATCCCTCTCTCCCCAATTTGTCATAAGTGGTTATATCAATTTATTTGATATTATAGCAGGTATTTTCAATTTTTCAACAAGTATTCAGAAGTTTCTAAATCTTATTAAAATATGGTAGTTATTTCCCTTTAGATGTTATAATCACATAAACTAAGTTGGATCAGGAAGGTGTTAAAAATGCTTAATCGTCATAGTTCTACACCACTCTACGAACAAGTTGCACAGCTTATTCAGGAAAAAGTAAATGAAGAAACTTGGCAGGCCGGTAAAAAACTCCCTTCCGAAAGGGAACTTTGCGAACTTTTTGCTGTAAGCCGCATTACCATTCGTCAAGCTATTAAACAATTGGAAGACCAAGGTATTCTTTATAGAACACATGGAGTGGGCACTTTTATTTCACGAAAAACCAAGTTACAACAACCTTTAGAGCAAATCAATAGTTTTCAACAAATGTTAGAGCAACAAGGGGTTATTGCTTCAACCAAAATATTAGCAAACAAACAAGTACTCAGTTCTGTCCAAATGGCTAAAATACTTAATCTTCAACCGACCGATTATGTAAGTAATCTTCAACTCATCGGATACGGTGATGAGCAACCAATGGTCTATTATAATAGTTATTTTTCTATACCTGTCGGTCAAACCATCATGCCAAATGCACAAGCAATGGAAACACAAGGTAAACCTTTTTCAACATTGGATCTCTATCAGTTAACAAATACATATCAGCCGACTCACTTAGAACAAACATTTGAAGCTCATACAGCAAATAAGGAACTTGCATCTACAATGCAAATTGAAGAAGGTTGGCCCATTTTCCAAGTAACTTCTATCATGTATAAAGATGCTTATCCTTTAGAATATAGGGAAGCCTACTATCGCGGTGACCAATATCGCTTTTTTATAAAAAGAAAACTGTGAAACCTCCCTAGCCAACTTTTTTGTTGGCTTTTTTTATTTGTTGATTATATTCTGAATTGACAAATAATTTTATCAGTGTATTATATTGTATTAAGTGGTTATAACAATTTTGCTCAAGGAGGAATTTTTATGACAAAAGAACAATTAAGAATTGTTAGTCCAAATGGACATTTAGGATTTGCCCCAACAAAAGAGGAGAGCTTTCATATTGCAGCTGCTACAAAACCTGATTATTATTGTTGCGATTCAGGAAGCGACGATATTGGAGCTGCAGCTTTAGGTGCAGACCGGTCAGTAAGTATGTACCAATGGCAAAAGCATGATCTTGAACTAATGTTGCTCGCCTCACGTGAACAAAATGTACCAATGATTGTCGGTTCTGCGGGTGATTGCGGTACGAAAAGCAGAGTAGATTTATATGTAGAGATCATAAAGGATTTAGCTAAGGAACATCAACTTCCACCTTTCAAGATTGCCTACTTCTACTCTGATGTAGACACAGTATATTTAGCTGACAGAATCAAAGAAGGTACTAGAATTGAAGGTTTAGATAATCGAGAGGATTTAACAAAAGTAGATGTTGAAAAGACAACTAGGGCGGTAGCAGTAGCAGGCATCCACCCTTATGTAAAGGCTTTAGAAATGGGGGCAGATGTTATTATTGGTGGCCGCTCAAGCGATTGCGCTGTTTTCGCAGCGCCAGCTATTTTCGAAGGATTCCCAGAGGAACATGCCTATTATTTAGGTAAAGTTCTCGAATGTGCATCATTTTGTGCAGAACCTTACGGGGCGAAAGAAAGTGTAATTGGTACGATTACACATAATGATGTAAAGGTCACTGCAATGGCACCGCATCAAAAATGTACCATTGCTAGCGTTGCGGGCCATGCAATGTATGAGAGGTCAAATCCTTATTTTGAATACTTTGCCGGGGGTATGCTTGACATGACCCATTGCAAATACGAACAATACGATGAAAAGACCACCAGAATTACGGGTCAAAAATATATACCTATTCAAGGAGACACAAAAATAAAAATAGAAGGCTCTGGTAAAATCGGAGAAAAATATATTGGTATAGCAGGAGTTCGTGACCCTTATACCATTCAACATATTGATAAAGTCATACAGTTAAGCAAAGAACAAGTAAAAGAAGAATTCCCAACTACAAATTATCATCTGAACTACCGTATATTCGGCAAAAATGGGGTGATGGGTGAAATGGAACCTATTCGAGATATTCAATCACATGAACTCGGCATTGTAGTCGAAGGGATCGCAGACACAAAAGAACTAGCCGAAGCGATTACACTCATGGGCACAAGACAAATCTTCTACGCACGCTTACCAGAAGTAAAGGGAACGGCTGGTACAGCTGCATTTATTGTAGACGAGGTCCTTCCTTCCACTGCTTCTTATTCATGGACCATTAATCATACGTTACCAGTTAAAGACCCTATGTCTCTTTTCGAACTAAACATTGAAACAATACAAGAAACCATTAAAGTGTAATGAAGAGGAGTGAGTATAACATGAACACAAAACCCTTAGCTGAATTAGCCAAGACCATTCGAAGTAAAAACGCAGGAACCGATCGCATCACATTTGACATTATTTTTCGAGAACAAGAAAACTATGATTTAGTCAAAAAAAGCGGTGTCATAAACAAAGAAAGCATTGCCGCACTCTTCCATATCAACAAAGATCGCATCACTGATTTAGTAGAGTTTGACCCTGCCTACGCCATTAAATTTACAATCAGCAGAACCGCCCCGAGTGGTAGTCCAGGTGAAGGAGATATATTTGGGTGTCAGCAGTATCCTCCTTTGTTGGGGGTGGAGGTGCCGGTGTAAAACTCTTATCTAAACCTTATCAAAAAGGGAGGAGAAATCCTCCTTTTTCTATAGTTCATAACCACTCTGTAATGAGGCATTGTACATACTTTACCCTTTTATAATAAATTTACTTCTTATCTCCTATTAAAGAGAATGAATGAAACTAGTATTCCCCTTAGATTCAATTCAGCAAAATTATTCAAAATATAACCCTTTTCCAAAAATTTGTTTTACAAAAAGAAGTTACTTTCTATGATAAGATATAACCAAGATAATTAAACCCTTCTCACATTAGACTTACAAGAAAGCAGTTGATTATATAATTTCTTTATAAATTCCCTTATGCTATATCTCAAAAAGAACATTATAAGAATACTCTTCAAACATTCAATGATTCTTTCTTAATTTCTCCATTATTTAAAAAGAATATAAAGATCATCATTATTAATTTTAAAATGCTAGAAATCAACATACCAATACAAAAACCTAATAATCCGTACAAATAATAAAATATAAATACAGATATAATGGTAATTATTAAATTTACCCCACTAATTCCCAATTGCCAGGTAATATTCTTAAACCTTAATATTATTGGATTAATTACAGAACTTATTAAACCTACTACAGTCGTTGCAGCTGTAATATAAATTAATTGCATCGATTCAGATGCCCACTGTGGATATAAAAAATATAACATTGGTTCACTGATTACAACGATAATATAATACCCAACTAGACCTATACCAGTCATTAAACCTATAAGTAAGGAAAAGTGTTTTATTTTAAATTCTTGCATTTTAACAAGATAACTTAACATTACGCTAGTTACAGGTGTTATTACCCTTGTAATTAATTTACTGAGAACAGTCGCAGTATAATAAACAGATACAGCAGCTGGGCCGAGTAATGGAAATAATATAAGTTTATCAGCATACGAAAGAACAGTATTCATAAAAGTCGACAAAAATAAAATTACAGCTTTGTATGACGTATTTTTAAACAGGATAGTAGTAGTAAATCCTTCCTTTAATAGATTTGATCTCATAATAATATACAAAAGGCTAAAAAGGGCTCCTACAATATAAATAAATTGCCAGTACTCATATATATAGAAAAGAAGCATACCAACCAAATAACCTATACCCAAAATAATGTTATTTACTAAAATCCCTTTGTAATTTAGAGACAGTCTAAAACTTACTATAAGGTATTCCCTAACTAAATTTAAACAAGAAATCCCCCAGATTAGTACTATATTAATAAAAGAAGTCTGTCCCTCATAATATATTGTTCCAACAATAACTAAAATTGAATTTATAATAATACTATTAACTAGTAAAATATTAAAATCACCAATGTGTCTATTCTTTTGATAGTCCTCATTTACAAGTAATCTTACATTATTTAGCACGTTACCAAGTGGATGGCTTAGTAGAGTTGATAAACTGACCAGCGTTACCATTAATCCATAATTTGCGTCTCCTATTATATTTCCTGTAATAGGCAATATTATTAATTGAAGAATTATTAATGGTAGTGACGTTGCAATTATATTCAGAATAGAATCATAAATTAACTTTTTTCTCATAGAGGGTACTCCTTAAAATATACACATGCCAAGTGAAATGTAAGACTTGTCAACTACTAATTTTGCTAATTATTAAAATTATATTTTTTCGCTTTCTTACTATGCGAAGGCACATATGTTCTGGCTAATCCATATAAATTTTAATCCTTTAAGGCAACAATATCTGTATTGAATAGGGATAGGGAATAACCGGAAATATAATGCGTTAATATTCAGACTAGGGACATACTCCCCACCATAGTTAAAAGGGCTTCACCAAAATCAACCTTTGTGTTCCCTGAATGGACTAGAGCAGCAATTCTGTGTGTAAAATCAATAAACTTTAATTCTCCTAGTTATTCCTTCTGGATTCCTTTACCATTCTCTTGGAAAAATAGAAAGGAGAAGATTAAAAAGAACATTAAACCATGAGTTATTAATAACGTTTCAAAGAATGAGGTATTAATAACATAAATATAAACAAATATTATCCCGAAATAACTACTTATAAAATTCATCTTTCTAAGGAAAATTAAAATAAGCATAAAAATCAAGGAAAATATTATCACACCAAGTATTCCAAAACTAATAAATCCTTCTACGAATATACCAGTATTAGCATTTAGCCCCTCTCTACCCATTACATATTCACCAATATAACGACTAATAGATATATTATTTTCAGTTCTAGTTAAAATAGAGTAAATATCTGAATGAGTGTAATAGGTGTAATTTCCATTAAAATATTTATAGTATATGTCAAACAAACTTGCAGGTGTAATAAATAGTCTTCTAATATAATCATTAATCATTGTTGAATTAAAAATAAAGAAAGACATAAAACCTACTACATTAATCCATAGGATTAAATGAAGGAACCTTTTTTCCTTCGCTTTATAGTTACCTTTAATAAAGAAAGCCGCACAAAGTATCCCAAAAAAAATACTTTTAACTGCACCGTTAAGTAAAAACATCGAAATCATACAAAGTAAAGAAATAGCGATTAATATCATTCGCTTTTTTATAATCCCGTATACGAATAAAAACGGGAGTACTATTCGAGATAGAGGTGAGAATAGATAACCTAATATCCCTCTATCATATTGTCGCATTTCTTCCCTCGTCGAATATATGTCAATTAATAATAGATTACTTAGATTCACCGTACCTATATATTTAAAAAAGGGAACTACAGTAATTATTATCAATACGACTATAAAAATCCTAGTAATTTTATCATTTAAATCTATTACTGTTCTTTTTATAGTTCGATTTCCATCGATCTTGTCCGCAATAAAAATACCTATTAAAGGAACAGTCATAGAGAGAAGAACTACAAATGCAGAATCATTATAGATATAATTAATTGATTGCCCAAAAAAATAAAGTACAATGGTTACACTATAAATTATCTTATAGAAATCTCGCCTTATAAAGAGTGATAAATTTATTAATATAAATGTTATTAAAAGACTAATAAATAATTTATTAAATGAAAAATATTTATCTGTATGGCCTAGATAACTATAAACATCAGCTATTACATAATAATAATTCATTAACAGAAATATATAAATAAAGCATAATAAAATAATCGATTTAATACTTCTATTAAAAAAGTACGAATTTGATTTATTGTTTGAACTTTGACTAAACATATTTTCCCCTCAATCCGTTACCAAAAATTTATTACTCGAAGAGAATTATTAGGGATGTTATGTTTTATACACCTTATATATTTTCAAACATAACTAATATTAATCTGAGCTGAATTATACTAATATTTTCTGTTAATTATATAAACCTAATTTAATTTTAATTTTTGATAATATTCGAATAAATATTATTGTATTCCTGCTCGATAAATTCCCATTTAAATTTATGTGATAATTTAAAACAGTTCTTAGAAATTGCATCATATTTATTTATAATTGAATTAATTTTCTGAGCAATATCTTCTGGAGACCTCGGATTTACAGAATTACCCACTAGACCTTCTTCAAATTGACCATCAAACCCTTGGCCCTCGGAATAAACCACAGGCAGTCCCTGACTTATTGCTTCTGCATATACTAAACCAAAACTTTCATGTATTGAAGGCATGATAAAAATATCGTGATTCCTATATACTTCTAATAACTCTTCTTTTGTCATAGCCCCCAAATACTCAACAAAAGGTAATTCTTTAATCTTATTATAAATTTTTTCATCCTCAATCTTACCAACAATTGTATAATAAACTTCAAAACCCTCTCTTATTAGAATCTCAATTGATTTGATAGTTGCGGATATATTTTTATTTTTATTAATTTTACCAACATAAATTAATTTAATTTTCTTTTTATTAAGTATTTTATTTCCTGTTTTATTATCATACCAGAAGTCTTCAATTCCATTTGGAATTACAATTGACTTACTTTTGATCTGTTCTTTGAGTTCTTCTGGAATATAATTATCAATAATATAATTTCGATATCCAGTAGAAAGGAATATTACTTTTTGAGCTTTCCTTAAGATATCTATACCTATTTTTCTTAAATGAACCATATATTTAAAAAAAGTATATACATCTGTATTTCTAACTGCAACAATATATGGTATTTTATATTTTTCGTATATTTTTTCAGCTATATATCCATTGGAAAATAAAGAATGTGCATGAATCAATTCATAGTTTTCTACATCTAACTTTCGAATAATATCCTTATATATCTTAGAATGTTTCACCTGAAATATATACCTTTCATTCCTTCCGTGATTAGAACTAATAGTTGTATATTCACCTAGATTTAGGTTTGATACATTCGTAGAATAATTCACTGGTACATATACTTTTAAGTCAATTCCTTTTTCAATTTGCTTATCATACAAATTTTTATAAAACATACTTCCATTAAAATATGAATTAATATGCAGTACCTTCATCTTTAACTCCTTATAATTCAGAATTATAAACGCCAATAAGAGTAATTTTCTTCTTGTAATTCTTTTTTATCTAAAATACTTTTAACATCAATAATTACTTTTTCTTTGTTCGGTAAATCCTTAAACATTCCGTCAATCTGCACTGCAGTCAAATCTTTAAAATAATCGTGACCAACAGCAAATACAACACAATCTGCATTATTTATCATATCAAATGGAACTAAATCTATTCCGTATTCCCGTTTTGCTTCAGCAGGGTCAGCATAAGGATCAATAATGACTGGATCTATTTCATATTCATTTAGCCGCTTTATAATATCCTCAATTTTGGAATTTCTGGTATCAGGACAGTTCTCTTTAAATGTAATACCCAGAATTACTACATTGGATTGTTTAACAACTTTATTAGTTTGAATCAATTTTTTTATTATTACATCTGCAACAAATGAACCCATACCATCATTTATTTGTCGACCAGATAAAATAATCTGTGAGTGATAACCTAGTCTTTCTGCTTCGTAAATAAAATAGTAAGGATCAACTCCAATACAATGTCCTCCTACTAATCCGGGTTGGAATTTCAAAGCATTCCATTTAGTATTCATTGCTTCTACAACTTCTTGCGTATCTATACCCATACGATCAAAAACAATAGCTAATTCATTCATAAATGCAATATTTATATCACGTTGACTATTCTCTACAACTTTTGCTGCTTCAGCTACTTTAATAGAACCGGCACGATGTACTCCAACCTCTACAACCAACTCATAAACATTAGCAATTTCCTCTAAAGATTCCTTATCCATGCCGGAAACAATCTTTGTAATATTCTCTAATCGATGCACTTTATCACCAGGGTTAATACGTTCTGGAGAATAACCTACTTTAAAATCCACTCCACATTTAAGGCCTGACTCTCTTTCAAGAATAGGAATACAAATATCTTCTGTTACTCCTGGATACACTGTAGATTCATACACTACAATTGACCCTTTAATAAGATTTTTTCCAATTGTTCTACTTACACCTTCTATAGGAGTCAAGTCGGGCGTTTTATCTGCCTTTACAGGTGTGGGAACAGCCACAACATGGAATTTTGCCTCCTGTAACTTAGTTGGATCTGAGGTAAAATCTACTGTAGTATGTCTTATAGCTTCATCACCAACTTCATTGGTTGGGTCTATTCCAATCTTATACTGCTCAATCTTTTCGGTATTAAGGTCGAATCCGATAACATTAACCTTCTTAGCAAAAGCAACCGCTATAGGCATTCCTACATACCCTAATCCAATGACTGCTATTTTTTCCTCTTTATTAACTAGTTTGTCGTACAGGTTCATTAGTTAATTCCTCACTTTCATCTATACTTTCAATAATATTAATCAGTTTCTCTGTTAATCTATTAAAATCAAATTGATAAGCTGCTTCTCGTGCATTTTTCCCCATTAAACTATTTTTTCTTTCATCACTACTAGCTGAAATTATAGCTTTAGCGATTTCTTCTGCGTTTTGTACCGGGGCACTTACTCCACATTTGAATTTTTCACAAATACTATAACCAGTTGTATATGTTTGTACGATACATTTACCTGCTGCCAAATATTCAAAAAATTTATTCTGGCTTTGACCATACTTATCAAGTGATGTACTTGAATTGTGAAGTATATTAATATAAGACTTTTTAAGAATAGAAGGTACATACATCTTCTCTACTCGTCCTTTAAATATGACATTATTAATACCTTCCTCTTTACAGCGTTTTTGAAGTGGCTCACTCTCATCACCTGAACCATATATTAAGAATCTAATATCTTTCTGACCCTGATTTTGAATTATTTTTGCAGCATCCAACAACATTCCAATGTTATTTACTTTCCTGATAGAACCAGCATATACAACATTTTTATAGTCTTTATTATCTAAATCTGAATCTATTACCTTATGTTCTTCGCTGTTTTTATCAAATGTATTAATTACTACACCATTACTTATATGTTTTACTTTATTTAAATCTATCTGATTATTCCATTTTTTATCCATAATATATTGTTTGCCTCCCTCCCATGTCATAATGATAGAGTCGGCATTCTTATATATCCATTTCTCGCCTTGGTATAATATTTTAGCAATTACACTATTTCTTTTTAAGGCACCATACGCAACAATACTTTCTGGCCAAAGATCTCTTACTTCACAAATGCATGGCACTCCTAACTTTCTTGCTATTTTTATTCCTGCAACTAAGGTAAGAGGGTGCACACTTGAAGCTACTATTATATCCGGCTTACCATATTGTTCTGCAAATTCTTTCGATACACAAAAAAGATTTTTATAAAATGAAAACATGTTTTTAATCCTTTGTCGTCCATTACCAATATATTGAGGTGTTTTCACAAATACAAAGGGGATTCCATTACTCATATCTGAAGTATAAATATTACTACCAGTATCAATATTTCCATTTGAATTATGAACTGTAGATGCACAAAAAACAGTAGGGTTATATCCTTGTTTCACTAAATTTTCTGCAAACCAATAATGTCTTCCCGCTCGGTCTTTATACATGTTTGTAGCATAATGATTCCAGATCCAAATATTCTTTTTCATACTCTATACTCTCCTAACCGGGATTCCTACATAAATCCCAGGTTTAGATATGTCCTTAACCACAACAGAACCTGCTCCAACTATACATCCGTTAGTGATGGCTATATTATTACTAACTACACTGCCAATACCTAACCAAGATCCTTGGCCAACCTTGACCGAACCTGCTAAATGAGCACCAGGTGAAATATGAACAAAATTCCCAATACAGTTATCGTGATCAATTGTTGAGCCGGTATTAACGATGCAACTTTTCCCTATTTTAGTACAACAGTTAACTACTGTTCCTGCCATTACAGCTGTCCCGTCCCCTATTTCAACTTGATTCCCGATTATCGCATTAGGGTGAATTAGTATAGGAATACTAGCTCCTACAGTCTCTAGCACTTCATGAATTCTTTTCCTTGTATCATTATTACCAATACCAACAAAGATGTCGTAATCATCTATATGTGTAAAAACATCATCTGAAGTGCCAATTACTTCTAAACCCATCGATGATCTAAGGCTTTTGTCGTCATCTAAAAAAGCAATACTCTGCCATTTATTCATTTTTATTGCAATGTCCGCAACAACTTTCCCGTGGCCACTAGCACCAATTATTAAAAGTTTGCTTTTCATATTTCCATTCTTTCCTTTTTGGTTCCCTTGAACGGCTCAATTGTTGCAGCAGTTTCTGAATTAATGCCCTCTCTAATGAACACCTTTTTTATAGTCAGTAATATTATCTTCCAATCATCAATGAAACTTACATTGTCCACATACTCTACATCGAGATTAAATTTATCTTCCCAACTAATCGCATTTCTACCACTAACCTGCGCTAAACCAGATAGCCCTGGTCTGACTTCATGACGTCGTTTTTGATAATTGTTATACAGGGGTAAATACTGCACCAATAATGGCCTGGGACCAATAATGGACATATCTCCCTTCATAATATTAAAAAGCTCCGGTAGTTCATCAAGAGATGTAGAGCGTAGTGACCTACCAAACTTTGTTAGCCTAATGCTATCAGGTAGTAACTCCCCATTATCATCTCTTCCATCCGTCATGGTCCTAAATTTATACATCAGAAAAATCTCTCCATTAAGCCCAGGTCGTTTCTGCTTAAATAGCACAGGGCTACCTAACTTCGTTCTCACAAGTAAAGCAACTATTAAAAATACTGGACTAAGAACAATAATAGCCATTAATGAAAGTGTAAAATCCATCGGTCTTTTTACAAACATTCTATAAATACTACCTTTGGAATTCTTCATTATTCTAACCACAACCTTTTAATAGTTTTAACAACTATTTCCAATTCCTCATCCGACATCTTCGTATCAGAAGGCAAACATACACCATTCTCAAACAAATTCTCCGAAACGCCTGCACCTACAAAATCATACTTCTCAAAAAAGGGTTGCAAATGCATAGGTTTCCATACTGGTCTTGACTCGATGTTTTCAGTTTCCAATGCTTCAAAAATATCAATCGGTCTTACTTTACCAGTCAACGTCATCGAACTTAACCAGTAATTTGGTTCATCCCATTCATTACTAGGCATAAATTCAACACCTTCAAGACCACCAAGTTCTCTTTTATAAAACTCAAAAATGTAGTTCTTTTTGGCAACTCTTTGATTTAACACTTTAAGCTGCCCTCTACCAATCCCTGCAACCACATTACTCATTCGATAATTAAATCCTATTTCGCTATGTTGATAATGTCTTGCTTGATCCCTTGATTGAGTAGCCCAAAATCTCGCCTTTGCAATTCGTTCTTCATTATCAGAAACAAGCATCCCACCACCTGAAGTCGTGATAATCTTGTTCCCATTAAAAGAAAATATGCCATAATCACCAAAAGTCCCTGTATGCTTTCCTTTGTAGTAAGTACCTAAAGACTCCGCAGCATCTTCTATAACCGCTACATTATGTTTCTTACAAATCTCCATAATCTTATCCATATCTGCGGACAAACCATATAAATGAACAACAATTACGGCCTTCACTTCTGGATACTTGTCAAATGCTTCTTCCAAAGCACTCGGACTCATATTCCAAGTTTCATAATCACTATCAATAAATACAGGAATAGCATTTTGATAGATAATTGGATTTGTAGTAGCCGAGAAAGTAAGTGTTGGACAGAAAACAATATCCCCTTCCCCAACTCCTGCTGCTTTAAGAGCCAAGTGAATAGCAGCTGTTCCTGAAGACAGTGCTGCAGCAGCTTTAGAACCAACCTTCTCAGCAAGCTCTCTTTCAAATCCATTTACGTTTTCACCAAGGGGTGCAATCCAGTTTGTATCAAAAGCTTCCTTTATATATTGCATTTCATAACCTTCCTCACTCATATGTGGTGAAGAGAGGGATATTCTTTCTTTCACTTTTGTCGACTTCATCTTCTAGACTTCCTTCCCTTGTTAAGTTAAATATTAGTAGATTAGTACTTGATTAAAATTAGTTATTCTTCCATTCCAATCAACTACTAACCCACTAAACGTTATCTAATCCGAAGACCTTGGAAAATCTATTCAATCCATCTCTATTTCTTACAAAAATGATTGATAAAACCATTGCAAAGACCTGACTGTGAGATTCTTATCATCTTTAAACACAAAGAAAAAGCAGTTACAGCGTAATAGCCATAAACGCTTTTACCTTGAAACTACTAATAACTTTTCTCAACATATGAAGTTACTTCATATAAATTAAACAGGGCATCCAACCCCACCTCACACCACACTACCGACAACCAAGTCTAAGGTCTATCCAAGACCCACAGCATAACCGAGTGCCTTCATTGATAAAGGTTAGAAGACATCACCTTTTTCGTTTCTTTGACCGATTTTTGAAAAAAAATCCGAGAATCTACTATTATATAGTGCTGTTTTTGTGTTCTTTTAATTTTTCGTCTAGGAAGGTTAATAGTTCTGGTTGTAGTGCTTTGTTTTTGAGTGCCATTTCGATTGTTGTTTTGATGAATCCGAGTTTTTCGCCGACGTCATGGCGCCTGCCTTCGAAGTCGTAGGCGAAGACGCGTTGGATTTGATTTAATTCCTGGATGGCGTCGGTTAGTTAGATTTCACCGCCTGCTCCTCGTTGTTGTTTTTCAAGGAACATAAAGATTTCTGGCGTGAGCACGTATCTTCCCATGATTGCTAGATTAGAAGGAGCCGTTCCTTCTGCTGGTTTTTCAACAAAGTGATTGACTTGGTAGCGACGATGGCTTTGTATCGCCGGGTCAATAATGCCATAACGATGCGTTTCTTCCATAGGGACAGTTTGCACACCGATATCGTATTCATTGATGAGCTGTTTCAGACATGGTGTTTCTACTTCAACAATATCGTCACCAAGAAGGACGGCGAATGGTTCGTCGCCGATGAATTTGCGGGCACACCAAACAGCATGTCCTAGCCCTTTCGGTTCTTTTTGGCGAATATAGTGAATATCGACTTTTGATGGTTCTTTCACTTTTTCGAGCAAGTCGAATTTTTGTTTCTGTAACAAGTTTTCTTCTAGATCATAGGAATGGTCGAAGTGATCCTCGATCGCTCTTTTGCCTTTTCCAGTGACGATAATAATGTCTTCAATACCTGATGCCACTGCTTCTTCGACGATTCAATACATCTCTTTTGGCATAGCTTTTGTTACAGGTAGAAATCTTGTACCTAAGCCTGCTGCAGGGATAATCGCTTTTTTTACTTTTTTCATTTCTACCACTCCTCATTTATTCGACTAGAGATAACATTTTATTCTTTCTACGATTAGCTAGATTCACGACAAACTCGCTGATTTCTTGCTGGTTCATTTTTGTAAATTCACTGATTAGATATTGAATTTCGTTCTCTTGTTCTAAGATGGCTTTGCCAATGAAGATTTTTGGGAAAACGGCCTCATCATGCACTTCTTTCTCGCCTAGTAGTTCTTCATACATTTTTTCACCAGGGCGGATTCCTGTATAACGGATCCCTATATCCTCAATATTATATCCGGATAGTTGGATTAAATTTTTGGCAAGGTCTACAATTTTTACCGGTTGTCCCATATCAAGAACGAAGATTTCTCCGCCCTTCGCTAACGAACCTGCTTGCAAAACCAATCTTGATGCTTCAGGAATCGTCATAAAGTAACGAGTCATATCAGGGTGTGTCACTGTTACGGGACCACCTTGTTGAATTTGCTTCTTAAATAATGGAATGACACTGCCTCGGCTACCAAGAACATTACCAAATCGTACAGCAACAAATTTCGTATCACTTTGTCGGTCGAGTTGCTGGACAATCATCTCGGCAATTCGTTTAGTTGAGCCCATGACATTTGTTGGATTCACTGCCTTATCGGAAGAAATCATAACAAATGTGCCTACGGAAAAAGTATCGGCTGCTTCAGCTACATTTCTCGTCCCTAGAATATTATTTTTTACTGCCTCTTTTGGGTTGAATTCCATTAGTGGCACATGTTTATGTGCAGCTGCATGATAGATGACGTCAGGCTGATGGATCTCCATGATTTCAAAGATGCGATCGCGGTCTTGAATATCAGCAATGATCGGTACGATTTCAATTGTTTGTTCATACATTTTTCTTAGCTCGATATCAATCTGGTAAATCGAGTTTTCCCCGTGACCGAGGAGAAGAATTTTACTTGGTGAAAATTTGCATATTTGCCTTGATACTTCAGAGCCAATGGAACCACCTGCACCCGTAACGAGCACGACTTTATTGGTTATTTTTTTTGAAATGCTCTCCATATCTAATTGAACTGGATCTCTCCCAAGTAAATCCTCAACCTGTACATCACGGAATTGATTAACGGATAGATTACCTACCATAATGTCTTCAATTCTTGGCATGATAACGGTTTTGGCACTCGTTTGTGCACACGCATCAAAGATTATTTGCATTTCTTCTTTTTTTAAAGAAGGGATTGCGATTATGATCTTATCAATCAGCAAGGTGTCTACCTTTTCGATGATTTGATGAGACTGACCAACGACAGGCACATTATGTATTTGCAGCTTATATTTCGTTCGATTGTCATCGATAAAGGCAACCGGCAATATTCCGGTTTCTGGGTGATTCTTTAATTGTTTAACAAGCATTGTACCAGCAGCACCTGCGCCAATAATTAGTGCTCGTTCCATTTGGTTTTGTGGCTTAATGTATCGATCACGATAAATACGCCAAGAAAATCTTGATCCACCAATCAGGAGGACATGTAACATCCAAGTCATAATCATGGCACGATAGCCCACATGACCTACTAGCAGTTGTTGAAGAATAATCGTAACGACGATGGAAAAGGTTACTGCTCTGACAATAGCAAGTAGCTCTCCGATACTAGCGTACTCCCAAGCTTTATCATATAACTTATAAATAAAAGCAAATACGTGATGACTCACGAGCAGGCTAATAGACGTTACGAGTAATAATTTAGAACTTAATAACTGCAAACTAGGATGCAAAGTAAAATAACTTATATATATAGCTGATAGCACAATAATGGAATCAAGTGCCACCCAAAAAGTCATCCTTTTTTGATAAGTCATTAGCCATCTCCCTCTTACCTAAATGATTTCTTCCTTTAGGATCGGGCCTACTTATTATGTAAATCATTTATCAGTGAACACCGTTCTTAATAAGGTAAAAGTTTTAGTATTATATACCTATATAAAAACCAAACAGCTTCACCGATAATAGACATAGCAAAACACGATAAGAAGATAGGTCCGTCCTATTTTCAATTTAAAACAACCCAAATACCCTCTTACGCTTGATTTTTTCGGGCATTTCCTTCATAACGTTTTCCCCGTTAAGGAGTAGCTCGGCATTTTCTGTGAAGAGGTAGACGATTTCTGTTCCGTAAAGCTTGTCGAGGGTGTCGATTGCTTTGTTGAAATGGAAAGGTCTGGTTGTTGTATTGTGTGCATCAGAAGCGATGAAATGGGTGAGATTCGCTTCGATGATTTGCTGTGTAAATTTTTTTACATTTTTGCCAAAGTGGCCGACGAGACTTCCGGCGGTCACTTGGGTGAGTGCGCCCTTTTTAACAAGGCGATATAATAGTTCCGGTTGTTCAATCAGCTGCTGGTTTCGTTCTGGGTGGACGATAATGGGTATAAGCCCTTCTAGCTGCATGTCATAAAACAATCTTTCTGTGTATTTCGGTACATGATTTGAAGGAAATTCAATAAACATATAGTTGGTGTCTGCTAATGTTTGAATTTTCCCTTCTTGCCATTCCTGCAATACTTCCCCAAATATCCGCACTTCTTGTCCTGGATGGATAGACAGCGGGAAATCCTCTGCTTGCAATCTTTCGTTTAGACGATATGCCTCTCTAACAATCGTTTGTTTGTCATTTCTATACTTCTCTTGATAGTGAGGTGTGGCAATGATTGCAGTGATTCCTTCATTTATTGCCTGCTTTGCCATGTTGTATGATTCTTCGAATGTTTGTGCGCCATCATCTAAATGGGGTAGGATGTGGCAATGGATATCAATCATTACTTTCCTCCTTTTAATAATTTAAATATTATAAATTGACTGATTATTAAAAATGACAAAATGATAGTTTATATAGTCTCGTAAAAAGGGTATGGTTTTTACGACCCATAGTAATAATAGTAATTTGATTTTTTCATATTCATCTTATTTAGAACAACCCCGAGGATTTTCCCCTTTGCAGACTGCAATAGTTCCTTCGCTTTTAATAGTTGTTCTCTCTCAGTCTTTTTACTCTGGGCAACGAGCACAGTGCCATCACATTTATTCGAAAGAATTTGTGCATCCGTTACAGCTAATAATGGTGGTGTATCAAATATCACGATGTCGAATAGCGTTGTCGCTTCTGCAATCACGCGATCCATCGCCCGTGAGCCAAGCATCTCCGATGGGTTCGGTGGAATGGGACCGCTTGTTAGAATAAAGAGATTCTCTACTTCTGATTCTTGGACAGCATCTGCAAGGACCGTCTGTTGAGAGATAACATTAGCTAAACCTCTTGTATTCAAGACATTAAAGGTGTATTGCACAGTTGGTTTTCTTAAATCGGCATCAATAAGAAGTACTCTTTTACCTTGTTGAGCAAAAACAACAGCAAGATTAGCAGTAGTTGTCGACTTTCCTTCCCCTGGTCCTGCTGAGGTGATCATCATTGTACGAACATCTTCGTCGAGCGAGGAGAATTCAATATTTGTTCGAATCGTACGGTATTGCTCTGATATCGGTGACTTTGGTTGATGTCTCGTAATGATATTTCGTTTCAGCTGATTATTAAGCTTGTTCCGTTTTAGAGCCAACGTTACTCCTCCTCGTCTTTGGATTTTTTTGAATGTCTTTACCTTTCTCATTTCCTTCTTCAATGTTTGCCACTAATCCAAGGACCGGTAAACCAACGGCTTTTTCAATATCTTCTTCATTCTTTATTGTGTTATCCATATACTCAAGTAAAAACGCTAGACCCACACCAGCCATTAAACCAACTATAAATGCAATGGCAATATTCAATAACGGGTTGGGTTTGATTGGTGATTGATTCTCCGTTACCTCAGCATTGGCTAAAATCGAGACATTATCTATATTCATAATGTCTGGTATCTCACTTCTGAACACTTCAGCTGTTTTATTTGCAATGAGCGCCGCTTGTTCAGCACTTTCATCCTCCACTGAGATCTTTACAACTTGAGAGTTTTGTTCACTTTGGACGGATATTTTTTCATTTAATGCACTTGTTGAAACATTTAAGTTTAGCTCTTCCTTAACGATATCTAGTATCGCTGGGCTCTTGATGATGACGTTATATGTATTAATTAATTGTAAATTACCATCCAAATCACTTTTTGTTATTTCTTGATTATCTTTTGCTTGGTTCACTAAAATTTGTGTAGACGATTGATAGACCGGAGTTAATACAAAGTAACTGACCACCCCACTAATAAGGGCCGCCGCGATAGTAATTGACAGGATTAAGACGATTCTCTTTTTTAATGTATCATACAGTTCTTTTAGACTAATAGTTTCTTCCATTTGACCCTCCCAGTTAAGAACTAAGCAAAATTGATTATATCATATAAAATGCAACATTTGTTACATTATGTTATTTTTAAGGAAAAAATTTATAATTTTTTGGTACTATTGACTATATAATCTAGTATCCCACAATAAAAATGTAGGTTTTTAGGTATATTATTTCGGAATTGTCATGTTTTGTTGATTTTTCTGACTAAATAGGTTGAAAGGAGTGTTTATATGAAAATAATATCCATCACATTAGCTGGATTACTCAGTCTAGTAATTATCGTGGTGAGCCACGTTACTTGGGTGGAAAGAACAAGCGTCAATGGAAATACGAATGTAAGTATGGGAGAAAAAGAGAGACAAAACGAGGATAAAGCAAACCAGTCACACTATTTAGGAATGGCTGCTAATTGGCCAGAAGGTGCCATCCAATCTTATGCAAATACATTAGAAAACAACGTCCCATATAACGTTGTGCTCGTTGGTTCTACTTCTACCACTGGTGAAGAAGACAGTTGGGCTGCGCAGTTATCAGCTGAATTACACGAACATTATCAAGAAACAATGAAGGTAGAAACCGTTCATTTTGATCGTTTTTCAGGTGACTTTAATATTGATGAAGTAGTCCGGTTTTCACCGGATCTAGTATTAATTGAACCGTTCTTAATGAAAGATAATGATTGGTATGAGGACGTGACTGCACCGCTTGAGAATATCGACAACTGGAGAGAAACACTTTCAGAAATGAATCCAGAAGTAACCGTGATGTTGCAGCCTGCCAATCCATTTTATTTACCGCAAAAATATATGCAGCAAGTGGATGCGTTAGAAACGTATGCTTCTGTACAAGGATTAACTTATATTAACCATTGGGAAGCTTGGCCAGATACTAATGATCCATTCATACGAGAGTACTTGGAGGAAGATTACTACCCGAATGAACAAGGTCATCATCTATGGGTAGAATATTTACGAGAATATTTTATAGCAGAAGAGTGATTAAAACTGCACATACATCTCACGCTCAATGATTATAGCTTTACTAATATAATGCAAAAGGAGCCGAATAAAGGCTCCTTTTTTTACACTTATAACCCTGTCCAGTTCCAATAAGTAAAGTAAAACAAAATCATCAATATAAAATAAATCGGCATTAAGAACATATTTAACTTTAATAAAATATTGGCACGATAACTCATCGTGTCATGCTCATAGTATACTAATAATGCCTTCGAACTGACCGGGAAAGTTAAGCAATAGTTCATCCCTACTAAGCTTAAAAAGAGCATGGAGGATGGCTCTAAATTAAGTGTCATACTAAGCATTAATATACCTGGCACCATCACTACAGCCCTTGTCGTATGAGAGGTAATATAAATGTGACTGGTAATAGCGATAAGGATGATAAGACTCACAAGACCCCATGCAGGGATAGGTGGAAAAGCACCAATTAGCTTGAATACTTCCTGCTCTATCCAGCTTACCGCACCTGTTTCCACCAGGTTCTTACCTAATGCTGTTGCAGCAGCGACAAATAAAATCAAATTCCACGATACAGCCTGTAAACCCTTCTTCCAGGTAATGACGCCATACTTAGGCAGCATAAAAATAAAGGCACCTACAATTGTAATCAAACCTATTTCATATCCATGAAGTGCTTCTGTTAGCCACAACAAAATCAAGACAGTTAAAAGAATAAGGGTTTGCTTCTCCTTTTTGGAAACAGGCTTTACTTCATATATATTGTTGATATTGTTCGCGTCAAATGGGGCTGCAGTTAATTCCTTTGAAAAAAATAATTTAAAAACAAAATATGTGATGAAACTGATGATCAAGGTAAAAGGGAGCCCCCATATCAACCAATTTATATAAGAGATACTATCTCCTGTGGTCTTCTCTAATATTTCAATCCCGATTAAATGTGAACCCGCTCCTAATAAAGTTGAAGAGGTTGTCATTAAAATAATGACTGGTACGAACAATGCAATGATTTCTCTTTGTTGCTTATTCTTAACAAGATTCGCTATTTCTCTTACAATTGGCAACATGAGTACCGCCCTGCCGGAAGTGGAAGGAATAAAGATAGCCAATGGAAACAGAGACAACATCAAATACAATAATAGTTGGTTTGTGTTTTTAGCTTTATGAATAATCACTCGTGTCATTCGAAGAGATAGACCAGAAGAACTAAATGCTTCTCCAATAATAAAAGCACCAATCATCAACCAAATGATCTCCGAAGAAAAGGACGAATAGAGCACATCTGTATTTGCACCATTTAATAAAATGAGTAATAGTAATGCACCTAAAGCCACATAAGCGGCAGGAAGTTTTGTACATACCCATAAAGCTAGTGTAATAATGAAAACAATCATAGAAACCTTTGCATCATAAGCTATATTGTCTGTGAAAACAATAAATGAACACACAAATGAGAGAAGAATGACGATGATTTGTGTTACATTTGGCAGCTTAGTTAAGTATGTTTTAGTAGATTGTTGCTTGTTTTCTAGTAAACGATTAGATTTCATATGATACCTTTACCCAATTTCCTTTCAGCAATACGATAGCCAACCTGAATTTGACGTACAGCTGCCTCTGCACAATCAGCAATTAAATTTGCTGCGTCTTCCATCGCCTTTTCTAATGAAGTTGGCTTCTGAATAATGCTCATATAAGCATCAATCCCACTTGTATAGTTTACCCATGCATCCTTTCCAATGGACCCAGTAATTGCAATCACCGGTATGCCCAATTGTTTTGCTAATCTAGCAACTTCCGCAGGAATCTTCCCGTTTGGTGTCTGTCTATCTATACACCCTTCCGCAGTTAATACAAGGTCAGCACCTTCTAGATGTTCTTCAATTTGAATATATTTCATAATAATTTCATAACGTGGAAATAGTTTTGCACCTGCAAATGCCACTAACCCTGCCCCTAACCCCCCAGATGCGCCACTACCTGGTAGCGTTTTCACATCATGCCCCGTAGCCTTCTCTATTAAATTAGCAAAGTGCGATAAACCATTAGCCAATATCTCTACCTCTAGTAAGGAAGCTCCTTTTTGGGGTGCAAATACGTGCGCCACCCCCTTTGGACCACAAAGTACATTATGCCAATTACACGCGACATGCATTTGTACTTGAGATAATCTTGGGTCTATATTGGTTAAATCCATATATGCAATATCACTTAAGCAGCCCCCTCCCGTTATTTCTATTGGTTGATGATTTTGAGAATAAAATTTAGCACCCAACGCTTGTGCCATACCCGCCCCACCATCGGATGTACCCGAATCACCACAGCCAAATAAAATATGAGTCGCTCCTGATTCTAAGGCAGCTAAAATTAATTCTCCTACACCATAAGTATGAGTATTTAAAGGGTTACGTTTGTGAAGAGGAACCATTCTAAGCCCAGCAATAGCGGCCATTTCAATTACGGCTGTTTTTACGTTGTTTTCCTCATACAACCCAAAGTATGTCTGTACTTTTTCACCTACAGGATTTGTGGCGTCAATAAATTTAAGTTCACCTTTCTTAATTTTAATAATTGTTTTGACAAAACCTTCTCCACCATCAACCATTGGAATAACATGCGTATCCACAGCGGAATCAAAACGCCTGATCCCTTTATCAATCGCACTCGCTACTTCCTCAGCTTCCAAACACTCCTTAAAACCAGATGGGATAATCACTATTTTCATTTTACTGCCTCCAAGTCATTTTTTTATTAGGAAAATGAGCCATTTCCATTTAAATCCGTCACTTCTAAGCTTTTTCACTTTCCTTGTTATCTTCTATACTAGTTTTTGAAGATGAGAACTCTATGTAAGAACCATGATAGTTAGATTAGAAATCAATAAGAATGAACCCAAATAATCAACCGAAATAAAAAAGACATGTAAATGGTTCTCACCAAATACATGCCAGGCCTCATTAATCCAACTCTTTTTTTATTATCTCTCCAGTTTTTGCATTCATCTCTATTTCCACTTCGCCTTTTTTGGAATCAGCTTCAATTTCATAAACAATGAGACCATCTTCTTCATCCAGTTCAATTTCATTCACTTTACCGTTAGACGCCTTTTCTGCAATTGCTATCGCATCTTTTTCTTGTATGATCCGTTGCTTGATTAATTGCTTATCATCATCGTTAGCGTCGTCTCTATCTCTTTCGATATCATCATCTTCATTACCTTGATCCCTTTGGATAGAATCACCTGAAGAGGCATCTACTTTTACGTCCTGTACATCATCGTTATCGTCATCGTATCCCCTATCGTCAGATTGATTCTCCCCATCATCTTGTTTACTGATGGCAATGACATCCGCCTCTCCGGCCTGAGATACTTTTTCATCTAATTCTGTATTGATAGAAGTAGCATTTGTTTCATCATTATTTGTAGCCCCAACAGCAACCGCTCCACCCATAATTACACCAGTTATGATTAAACCAACAAAAATTTTATTTTTCATGATTAATATCCTCCTTTAATCTTCTGATTACTTATAATATAATTGCGTAAGATTAAGGAATGAGGTGAGTAACATTAGAATTTGCTAAAAAGTAAGATTAATCATCAAATGAAATAGTAGCTTTCCCTGTTAAAGTATGAACTTGTACGGTTGCCTCATTATCATCATCGGTTTCAATTTCAATGAGATAATAAGTTTGGCCTCCAATATTTTCAATTTCGATATCATCATCGACTGCCCCTTTTACATGTTCCAACGCGATTTTAATTGCTTCATCTTTAGAAATAGCCACTGGACGATCTTCTTCTTTTTGTTTGCCTTCTTCCGGGTTTTCTTCTTTAGGTTTTTCAGCTTTATCTTTTGAAACAATTGAACCTGTTACTGCATCTACTTTAACAATATACTCCTCTTTATTCTCCAGAACTTTAGCTACATAAACATCTTTCTGATTTTCGGTTTTTTTACTAATAGATAAAATATCATCGCTTGACAGTAATAAGATACTTTCTATTTCCTTTTCATTCTTTATCGTTTTATTACGATCATCACCGCCACTTGAGTTATCTCCAAGTTTCTTTAAAGATATTATATCTCCATTTTCTGCATTTAAAGAAACTTCATATATTCCGCTTTCTCTCGTCATTTTTATGTGATAAGCACTTTGTTGTAATTCGATATTTGTTACTTTGCTGCCTTTATACCTTTCCTCAATTAAGGCAAGGGCGTCATCTTTAGTAATTGTTTTCGCAGAAGTAGTTACTCCTTGCCATGTAACAATAATAATAAAGGTTGCGATGACAACTAACCCAAGAGTAATCCATAACCCTTTTCTTCTCATTATTATCCTCCATTCTATATCCCTTTCCTTTATTATCTAATAAAAAAATTAAAAGAAAATGAGAAAGCACTGATCGATTAATTAATTTTTGTTTTCCTATGTTCGTTATTAAACACCATGGTAACCGTTGTTCCTAGATTTTCAACACTTTGTAATTTTATCTCAATGGCTAAAGCCTCGGCAATTTCCTTCGCTAAAGAAAGTCCAAGTCCGACTCCTCCTGTTTTTCTGGACCTTGCTTTATCAATACGGTAAAAACGTTCAAATATTTTGGGAAGCTCATTCTCATCTATACCTATTCCACGGTCAGAAACATGAATAAGTATTTCTTCGTTACTATTCTCACTCAAAGTGATTGTAATTTCATCATTACTATACTTTCTTGCGTTATCAAGGAATATAAAAAGTAATTGCTTTAACTTTTGTTCATCTGAGTAAATGGACGCATTGCCATCAATTTCACTTTCAAAAATAATCCTTCGATTGTAGCCGTTCTGGAAAGCTTTTGCTGAATCTACCAAAAAGTCGCTTAGGCTAATTTTGGTTGTTTCTATATTCCATTGTTGATTATGTTGTGCTAGGAGTAATAGTTGTTCTGTCAAATTTTTCATTCTAATGGCTTCAGAATGAATCGCTTCAATTGATTCTTTAAAAAGTTCCTCATCATGCAATCCTCGTCTTTTTAAAAGACTGGTATAGCTTTCAATTACAGTTAGTGGTGTTTTTAGTTCATGGGAAGCACTTGAAGCAAATTGTTTTTGCTTATCAAAGTTGACCTCGAGTAAATCAATCATATGATTAAAAGTCGTACCCATTTCATGCAATTCGTCATTGGAATCTTTATTTAATGGCAGCCGTTTAAATTTCCCACTTTCTCTAATTTCACTCATCGTCTTAATCATTGAAGTAATCGGCGCAATAATAAGGTTGCCTAATAACCTACTAGAAATAATAACTGGAATCATCGCAACTAAGGTTACAATGATTAAAACCAACCGTAATACTTTTAAATTTTCTGTCGTTCTTACAATGCTTTTGGCGATTTGCAGGTTAGCTATTTCACCATTGCTCAAAATAATCGGAATCGAACCAAAAGTATATGAGGTTTCACCCTCTTTAATCTCGACATTTAATGAGGAACTAAATGATTTCTCTATGTTATGAGCCTCTTTATTAAAAGAAGGATCCACAAATGTACTAGCTGCTTTTTGGCTATCCTCATAAACGATACGAACCATACCGTCGATAGGAATATAAGCCCGAAGTAACGTGTCCATTGGTACCGTGGCAAGTGACTGATCGATTTCAGCAGCATTTCTTTCCAATTCCAGTTTCCCACGGTCAAGTTCACTATTCATCATCATATTGCTAAACAGCAAATAAATAGAGATATTCATGACGATTAGTAATATGAGGAACAAGATAGAAGTATATAGATTGATTTTGTTTTTTAACTTCATTTCATCTCCCTTATTACATAACCTACACCTCGTACCGTATGGATAAGCGCAGGGAGATTTTCAACGTCAATTTTCTTCCTTATATATCGAATATAAACATCAACAACATTTGTATCACCAATAAAATCATATCCCCAGACTGCTTCAACAATTTGATCACGATTCAGTACTTGTCGTTTATTTACCAATAAATAAACAAGCAAATCAAACTCCCTCGGTGTCAATTCAATAAATGTATCCCCACGAAAAACTTCTCTTGTTTTCTCATTCACTTTTAAATTAGCAATCGTAAGCACATCTTCTTCATTTTCTACTTCCTCAGTGACTTTATTTCGGAATGCCACACGGACTCTGGCCAGCAACTCTTCTATTTGAAAAGGCTTTGTTATATAATCATTCGCACCTAAATCTAATCCAGAGACTTTGTCTTCAACTGAGCTTTTCGCAGTTAAAAGTATGACCGGTGTATGGTTATCATTAGCCCTAATTCTTCTTAACAACTCTATTCCGCTAATCCCCGGAAGCATAATATCTAATAATACGAGATCCCATATTTTGCTTTTATAAGTATGGAATCCTTCTAACCCATCAAGCGCTTTCGTCACTTCATATCCTTCATATTCCAGCTCTAATTCTAATAACCGTGCAATTTTTTCTTCGTCTTCAATGACGAGAATTGATTTTTTGTCCATTAAATACCCACCCTTTACAATCCACTTTATGATTGATTGTAGATTCTTTTTATTAAGATTCTATTACTTTATGAATATATTTATATTAATACCTTTCAACCCCAGTTTCTGTTAAAATCCGTGTTTATTAAACGGCCAAATGGCTCATTTCTCATCATTTTTTAAAAGAGGCAATTAAATATGAGCTTTCTTTTTTTGAAAGGACTTATCTAGTACAATCGTTTGTTTTTGAATTGAGACTTTTATTGGATGAATTTAACCGGAGCATTTGTTATGGTTAATTAAAATTATATTTACAGGAGATGAAATTGCATCATGTATAAATGGCAACTTGCACTAATTACTGGGATACTGCTCCTCTCTGCTTGTAACAGTAATTCCGGTGAGGAATCGGACATGAATAAAGAGAAGACCCATGAAGTGTCTCAATCATCTGATGAAAAAGAGGCAAACTCAAAATCAGGTAACCATTCAGTCCCTGTACAAAACATAGCAAATGATAAGATTTCTAACGAAAAGTATTTGTCTTCATTACCAGAATACGGCAAAATCATAGAACTAATCGGTGATCAAGATTATCTCTTCACAAAAGAGTCAGATACTGGAAGTAAACGCGTGTTTATTATTGAGCAAAATGGTGAAAAACAATATAAAACTATCTTCATCAAGAAAACAAATCGACTTAAAGTGATAAAAATTCACGGTAATGGCGGAGAAGTTTTCAACCAAATATTACCATAAAAAGAATGACAGAAAAGACACTAATAGCAGGTGGAAGTAATGAAAGTCGACCGGACCCTTTGAGGTTATTCTTTAAGTATTTATACATTTCTATGGCATGAAAGAAGTTTAAGGAAATTCGCGCCATGATTTCCTATCCGATTCAAACCAATTGTTTCTAGGTAACTTGCACATCTTCATACCTGTTGTTCGCATTTTGGCTTTGCCCATACCTTTTCCCCAAAGGTATAGGTATAACTTATGCTCATGTGTTTGGTTGTAAAGAGGCTAGAGCAAAACAAACACAATAGAAACTAATTTTCCTCACATTGTTCGCCGGAACTTAATAAAGAGTGACACCATTTTAGGGTCACTCTTTGTTCATCATTTCACTGACGGGTGTTTTTTCCTTGCAAGGAATAACATGATGGTACCTGCTAGTAAGATCGTCATACCCATTGCTAAATAGTTATAGCTGTTGGTTGACGTATTTGGTAGAGACTTACCTGTTTTCTCCTCTGGTTTGGCGCCAGATTTCATTTGTTCTTTTTTCCCTTTGATGACATCTGATGGTGTTTTACCATCAGTTGGTTTTTTATTACCATTGCCTGGGTCTGGTTTTTTCGTTGGTGGAGGAGGGGTGTTGCCCTCGCCCGTTCCGTCTTCATCTACTGTTGTTGTTGCTTCTGCATAAGTATAACCAAGGATTTCATATTCTTCGTCATAGGCCATCAATTCAATAGTGTATGTTGTGTCTTTCTCAAGTTCTGTCCAAATATGCGAGAGTGTATCTGCATCCACGATTTCATACTCTTCTCCATTTAGAGAGATTTCATATTCATAGACTGCTCCTTCACCATCGTATATCCATTCTGTTTCAATAGAGTCCTCTGTTGCTTCTACTTTTGTGAAGTAAAGATCTTCACTAATCGTGAATACATAATCGAAATAAATTTCAATTTCTTCTCCATCCGCATTTAGTGCTGCAATAGCAACTTCATACGGCGTTCCCGGAGATAGTCCAGTAAATACATAACTAGATTCTGTTCCAGGTACTGTATCTACTAATTCACCATCTATATACAATTCATAATCTGCTACTTCTTCTTCCCCAATATATTCCCATTCTGCATAGATTGAATCATGCGTCGCTGTTAAAGAGGTAAAGCTTAAGTTCCCCATTTCTTCTTCATAGAAAACTTCCACACCGCGCATTCTTAATTCTTTAATCACTTCCATCGCTTTCGATCCTTCCGAAATGTCAAGCGTTGGGACCGAGATGAAAGAGACAATAGCTAAGTAAGGTAAATCTAGTAATGGCGAAATATCCGTAATAGCTGTTTCATCCATTGCTAAGAATAATAGATTATTACCATTCTTAAGTGGCGTAATGTCAGTAATAGCATTACCCGAAATAATAAGACCTTGTAAAACATGAGCATTCTCAGAATTTAACCAATCAAGATTCGTCATATTTGTATAATCTGCAAGTAAGAATAGTAACTGTAATTTCGCTAGTGATTTGAAATCACTAATTGGATTATCCGATACGATTAAGTATTGCAGATTGGCTGCTTTTTCGATTCCTTTAAGACTTGTTAGTTCATTATCATATAGTGATAATTCGATTAAGCTACTTGGCAAAACAGGGAGCTTCTTATATCCATTGCTATCTGCTGAAAGCGATTGTAAGTTAGGTAAACCTTGTATTGGTGATAAATCGAGTCCAGGATTGTAGGAAGCAACAAGCATATTCAAGTTTGTTAAGCCCGACAATGGTTTTAAATCTTTCACTTTCGTGTCATCAATAAATAATACCGATAACTTACTCAAGCCTTTAATCGCTGTTAGATCACTGACTGGGTTCCCTGTTATCGATAGCTCTTCAAGGTTTGTAGCCAGCTCTAGTCCAGCTAAATTCCGAACACCTTCATAATCAACATACAGTGAAGTTAAATTTTTCATATCACTTTCATATATGTCACGGCTAATGCCAAGAGTCATCTTAATCATGTCTCTTAACCCTTTATCCTTAATCGACACTTTTTTTCCTTCAGGTAATTTTGCCGTTTTCACATCCATTGTTGCCCGACCAATTAATTGTTTACCGTCGTAAGCCTTAATAACGATATTATAGGTTGTATCTGCCTTTAAGTTCTTAAATACATGTTCTTCTAAACCAGATACTTTCGTTTCTTTCCCGTCAATAGAAACAATATAATGATCTGGGTACAAATTGAAATTGGCTTCAGGCCAGTAACTCCAATACACTTGGATACTTGATTCATTGACAAATCCACGCTCTACCATCATATTTACATCATCTGCTTCATTGCTGTACACGGTTACGCCTTTTGCAGTTAAATCTTTCAGTACAGCTTGTGCCCCAGCATTTTCACCAATCCAAGGCAGACCATAAGCATAAACTGTTTGAAGATTCGTTAATTTTTTTAGGAAATCCAGGTTGGCTAGTGAAGTATGAGAGATATTTAATTCCACTAAACTTTTACTAAAAATACTTGTATCTTTAATAGCTAATCCTGTGACATCAAGGTCTTTTAACTTTGTTAATGCTTTGATTGGTGTTAAATCAGCAATGTCATTATAACCGAGATGCAATGTTTCTAAATTTGTCGCAAATTGTAATCCTTCAATAGATGTTACCCATAAATTCGAGATTGATAGACTGGTTAAACGGTCTAAGTCAGCTTGATAAATAGCGCGCTTTAACCCTAATTCATCTTTAATTGCTTGCTCAAGAGTACTGTCTTCGAATGGAATAACTTCTCCTGTAGGTACTGCCGATGTTGTTACTTCTACCTCTGCTGAAGATACTACACTACCTTTTTGAACACCTTCTACTTTCACTTTATATGTAGTAGCAGGGGCTAATTTCGTTAATGCATAGGTTGTTTTATTTGGTGAAACGACTTCTTTTAAATTGCCATCAACGTATAATCTAAATTCATCAACATCCACTAAACTCCACGAAATGTCAGCTGTTGTATCAGTTATCTTATGAGCAACAATATTTAAGGAAGGGACAGTTTCATCTTTTACTGCTGCTTCTTCATCCGCAACTTGTTCTTCTTCCTCAACAACTGTTTCATCTTCTTTTGGTGACTCTTCGCTAGCTTCCTCTTCTACAACCGGCATTTCAACCGTTAACGTTGTTTCGTTACTTTGCGCCTTACCTTGCGCAATCGCATAAGTCACTGTATCTCCAGGTTTCACCTCAGAATCAATCAATTCATATATACGATAAACGCCATCTTCCCCAGTTTGTTCTTGACTCATTTCTGGTTGGCTGGCAAGAACCGAACGTTCTCCGTTTTTAACGAGGGTGAACAATTCTGCATTCTCATTTGCAGATTCTTCATATTTCACTCGCCATTTCAATTTCACTTGCCCATCAATATATTCTGGATTTTGCAATTGAATATCTAATGGTTTTTCCACATCAGTTGTTCCTGGTGAAGTCGGTGTTTCCTCCGTACTCTCTGTCTCCGCTAGAACGGATGCAGGGATGAAAGAAAAAACGAGCATCATGGATAAAAGTAGATGGATAGCTTTTTTCATTCCCAATTCCCCTATTCTCTCTATTTTTAGAAATATATTCCTTTCAATACAGATGTATCATATAACGAATAGATGGGCTTGTATAGATACTTACGATAAAATATTTTTCGACATCATCCCTTGAGGAAAATAAAGGTTTTTGTCGAAACATGACTTGGCTAGGTTGCTATCCCAATCACCGGAGTACTTGTTTGATAAGCGATTGCGCGGGATACGTCAGAGGATGTTTTGATCGTTGATTTACGATGTAGTCACGGCATGTGCTGCTTATCTCTCTCGAAGATTTGATCGGTTGGGGGTGGTTATAGGAGTGATAAAATTTTTTGAAAGGTAACTCCTCGAGAAAGGAGAATCGTGGATCGGGTTGGTAGCCATTGGGATAAGCTCTGTTGAGGCGATTCTGTCCGTTATCCTACCATTTTTTTTGGCTTACTTTGATTTTTGGTATGTTTCTCGGCGTTTCCTACCATATTTTCATGCTCGCTCTGGTTTTTGGTTCGCTTCTCGTCGTACCCTACCATTTCTTCTTGCTTGCTCCGGTTTTGGTATGCTTCTCGCTGTTTCCTACCATATTTTCTTGCTCTCTCTGATTTTTGGTTCGCTTCTCGGCTTTTCCTTCCATATTTTTTGGCTCGCTCTGGTTTTTGGTTCGCTTCTCGTCTTTCCCTACGATATTTTCTTGCTCTCTCTGATTTTTGGTTCGCTTCTCGGCTTTTCCTACCATCTTTTCTTGCTCTCTCCGGTTTTTAGTACATTTCCACACACCCCCCCTCAACGCAGCACCCCTCTCTTTTCCACTACACCCCCATGTTATTACATCAAGCATCTAAAAATAACAAAAGGCTGGAACCACCGAGTCCCAACCTTCAACTTTGTTCTTTATTAGAAACGATCTTTGTTTTTCTCAAATGTATCTTTCACTTTTTCGATGACGATTTTACTGCCACCTTGTTCTTCGACACCTTCAACCATCATTGAGATAAGGAGACGAGGGTCATCCGGGTTATAGGCAACAAACCAGCCGTTTTCTTTACCCTCTTCATCAGCGGTTTGTTTCAGTTCCGCTGTCCCCGTTTTCCCTGCTAGCGGGTAGCCTTCAATACGTGCCGTACGTGCTGTACCGCCTGGTTCGTTCACTACTTTATTCATCGATTCAGCTACAGTTTTAACGGTAGCTTCATCAATTATATTTTCCTTCCACACTTGGCTCTTTTCTTCATCATTCAGGAGCAAGATCGGTTTAATCATTGACCCATTATTGATAAAAGGTGTATAAGAAGTAGCCAAGTGAAGGATGCTCATTTCAACATGTCCTTGCCCGTAACCGGAATCGGCAATTAATGTTTCTTTATCCAGCTCGCCGATTGTAGAAGATTCGAGTGGATAGGCAAAGGGAATATCCTCTGTAAAGCCAAATTCTTTTAACCCAGCAGTTAATTTGTCTTTTCCTAGCTCTAATGCTGCCCTTGCAAAGTAAATATTATCCGAATACATCATCGCCAAATCGAAATTGACTGGCTTTCCAGGATCGCTTACCCTTGTGATTCGGTAATCACCCCAGCGATTATCATCCGGCCACTGCAAGCCCTTCACTTCTATTGTATCTTCAGGTTTAATGGCTCCTTCTTTTAGTGCAAGCGCACCTGTAATTGGTTTAATCACGGAACCTGGTGCATACGTGTGTTGAAAACGGTTCAAGAATGGATTATCACCACTCTCTTCTAGTTCTTCTAATTGCGAGGCAGAGTATCCAAGTGTTGCTTGATTCGGATCGAACCCTGGACTAGAGACAAGGGCCAATGTTTCACCAGTAACAGGGTCAATGGCGGCCGCAGTGGCTGGCTTATGATCCAGTTCTTTATACAAGTCCTCTTGTAATGTGAGGTCAATGGTTAACTGAACGTTGCTACCATTTTCTACTGGTGTTTCGGCCACTACTACCTCTGAACCGTCCTCTTTCTTAATCCCAATTAAGACACCATTTGAACCACGCAGCTTTTCCTCATATACTTTCTCTAAGCCACGGCGTCCGATGACATCATTACTGCCATATCCTTTTCCTTCGTGTTCCTCTAAGTCGTCAGCCGTCACTTGAGCGACATTACCAATTAAGTGTGAGGCCGCCTCGCCGCCAGGGTATACTCGACCTTCAATATCCTTTTTTAATACACCTGGTATGCTCATCAAGTTATTTAATAGTTCTTCTTGATTCGTCGCAATTTTCTTGATTGGCACAAATTGATTTGCCTGTACCCAACTCGCGCCTAGTTTATCCTTAACAGAGTTCTCTGAGATCTCAAGTAATTTTGCCACTTGCTTAACCGTTTCATCTTCAGAGTCCATTTGTTCTGGGACAATGCCGATTTCTAAAATCGTCCCATTGAAAGCAAGTGGATCGCCTGAACGATCGACAATTTCTCCCCGTTTTGCCTTCACTGTGTTGTATGTAATTTCATCATTCGGGCCAAGTTCAGGGAAAATATAAGTCGTATCCCATTCAATATACCAATTTTCCTCATCGTCTCTCTCTTCTTTAACTAATGTTGCTTGATGATCAAAGGCAATCTCTCCTGCTAAACTATCCATTTTTGCCGAAAAGGGTAGTTGTAATGATTGCTGATCTGTATCTTGTTCTTTCTCTGATTTTTTATGTGAAATGTCTAAGTTAGCAATGCCTAAATCTGTATATACTTTTTCATAGCGACTGACAAAGTCTTCTTCACTAACTGATTCCTTTGCCTCTTTTGAGAGCATGCCATACATTTTTGCGAACTCTTCTTTATTCCAATATTCTATATATTGAGATAACCGTTGTTCTGGATCAACCTCTTTATTGCATGCGCTAAGAATGGCTAAAACCGTAATGGCCACAAATAAATAGACTATCTTTTTCATGTCTCTCCCCCTCATCAACCATTTTAACACTACGGTCACTTTCATACCATATATAGAACAACGGTTTCATGAGAACATTTTATGAACAAAAAAACCGAGCCTTTATGACAGCTCGGATATTCCTACTTGTTTTTCCTTTTCCTTATGATGAATGGTTTTCAAACGAATGTAGAAACCGATTGCCGCTGCAGTTAGCCCTACGGAAATACCAATCCAAAAACCGTATGCCTCAAGCTCTGTAAAGGCAGCTAAACCATAGCCAACTGGAATACCAATCACCCAATAGGATATAAAAGCAATGATAAATGGTATTTTCACATCTTTATAGCCTCGTAAGACACCTTGTAACCCCGCTTGAGCAGCATCTGAAATCTGATAAAAAATAGCAATCACAAAAAAGTTAGCCGCAAGTAAAATCACTTGTGGATCATTCGAATAGATGGCGGCAATTTGTTCTTTGAAGAACAACAAGAAGATAGAAGCAAAGCCCATAAATGCCATTCCACCTATAACACCAAGCAAACTGTATTTTTTTGCGTTGTCTAAACGTCTGCCCCCAACAGAGTACCCGATCATAATTGTCATCGCCATTGATAGACTAAGAGGGATCATAAATAATAAGGAAGTGAAACTAAACGCCACTTGGTTGGCTGCTACTGTAATCGTTGAAAACATCATACCAACTAAAAGGGTCACAACCGCAAAAATACTAGATTCAAAGAAAATTGTTAATCCTATTGGAATTCCAATGGATAATTGTTCTCTCCATGCTTTTATTGATGGCTTAAACCAAACTTTCCCAATTTTGTAGTTTCTTATTTTACCGATTTTAAAACTGATCAATATACTAATAATTAGAATGAACCAATACGTAAAGCCCGTTGTATAACCTGCACCAACTCCGCCGAGCCTTGGAAAACCAAAGTGACCAAACACTAAGCAGTAGTTCAAGAATATATTTACTGGTACCGCTAATATGGTAATGATCATCGTGATTTGTGTGAATCCTTGTGCATCAAAGAAGTTCCTTAGCACATTGTATAAAAATAACGGCACAATCCCGATTGATAAGCCAAGTAAATAATGAAAAGCAATATATTCAACATTTGGAGCCAAGCTCATTAAACTTAAAATCGGCTCCAGGAAAAAAATACCGATTAAAAGTATAATAACAGCAATAATAGCAGCTAAGTATAACGCTTGTGTCACACTATAGGATATTTTCTCCTTTTTACCTTGTCCTAGTAAATGCGACACAATAGGAGTTATAGCAAGCATAATCCCATTAATCCCTGTAAATACCGGCATCCATATATTGGACCCAATTGCCACTCCAGCCAAATCATCCGTTCCAACGCGGCCAGACATCATCGTATCCGTTAAATTCATTGCATATAGCCCTATTTGCGTCACCATAATCGGCCATAGCACTTGCAAAAATAGCTTAATTTTCTCATTCCACGTTTCTGCATGATACATCTTGTATTCTATCTCCTGTTTCGTCTGATTTTAACGATTATTTATTTTAGCACTGGAATGATGTTGTTTCAATCGAACATCAGAAGTGGATGATAACATATCACTAGCTGGAGCCCACCTTGCATAAAGAATAAGATCCCCTGTTGTCCCTGCTGGAATAACCGTTACCACCTGCCCCGCAGTATTATACCAATTCACAAATCGGTAACCACGTACTGGTCCTGGTGGATTTAATATAATTGGCAGTTCTGAGGCTGTGTACGTTTGTGGGTTTGGACTCACCGTTCTAAATATATTTTGATAAGTAATTGTATCATTAGGTAATCTGACCAACAGGACTTGCGTATTGTCATCACTTAAACGAATCACCCAATCCTCAAACTCGGTTGTCGGCTTAAAAAATTTATCCGCATCTGATTGTACTAAGATCGGATAAGTTGCGGTCGATTCAGCAACTACGATTGGTGTACCAGCATCATTTGGTGTGACATAATTGGTTAAATCTAATTGCACAACAGTCCCTTGGATAAGCGGTGCGGTAATGTAGGCTACGTTACTTCGACCAACAATATAAAGCCCGTTCGCATCCCCAAGCTGATCTTGCATGAGTAGAATACCACCATTATATATACCTGGTGCAGTTTCAGCCATATTCACACCAATATCCCCAACACTATTACTACCTACAAAAGAAATTTCACCTGTATTAAAAATACCTCCGCCAACTAGGGCAGCTTCATTACGTTCAACTAGAGATTCTGTTATCCTTGTTTGGCTATTTGTATTCGTAAATATGCCTCCACCTGTTTCACCAGCATAGTTATCAGTTACTTGAATATTAGTGAGAACGACTTCTGTAATATCATTAACAAACACACCGCCGCCACTTTCAGTTACCCGATTATTTCTTATGATACTCTCCATGATTTGAAGCCCCGCATTTAAATTGACAAACACACCTCCACCATTAGCAGCAATATTTTCGAATATCGTGCATTGGTCGAATATCGTACTTGTTTCATTATTAAAGTATACCCCACCGCCATTAAGGTTGGCTTGATTAGAGAAAATACGGCAAAGAGATAGAGTAATCGTTGCATTTGAATTGATAAATAAACCAGCTCCATTACTGGCAATATTGTCCGCCACTTCACAGTTAACGATATTTATCACACTATTAATGTTAGCAAAGAAAGCTCCACCATTACTTGATGTCGAATTTCCAGTTAGCAAAACATCGTTAAAGGCGATTTGAGATCGCTGGTTAATATACAAGCCGCCTCCATTTTTTAACGCAGTATTGTTTGCGATGCTACCTCTCATGAAGCTTCCAATAACGTCCGGGTTGATTAAGACCCCACCTGCCCCCCTCGTATCAGTTGGTTCTGTTGATTGATTCCCGATAATATCCGTATCAGCAATAGTAAAACTTGTACCTGTATTAAAGTAAATGCCCCCACCAACGGTCGCGATATTATTGGAGATAACTGACCCATTAATAGTGGCACTTCCTTGGTTCACAAAAATAGCTCCACCAAAGCTAGCACAAACATTCTGCACTAACATTGAATCGGTGATATTCGCATGTGCACTTGAAGCAATATATATACCTCCACCAAACTCTGAGGCATCACAATTATAAATGGTTGAATTGTTTACATTACAAATAGCAGATCCAGTTAGATAGAAGGCACCTCCCCTTGGCACAGAAGAATTTTGCAAGGATGAATCGTTAAGCGTTACAATACCCGTACCTGTACAAAAAACAATCGAAGAGGCGACAGTATTTTGTTTATTACCATCTATAGTTAAACCTTGCAAAAGTAGGTTCCCATTTGTAGCAACATTAAAAAGGTATCCTGTAAACCCCGTAAGTCTGGTCAAGATAATAGATGTATTTTCCCCACTTATCTCCACTGTGTAGTTAATTGATAGAGTTGTTTCAAGATCAAAACTATCCGTAACCGTAATAACATCCTCTTGATTACTAATTGCCGTTTGCAGTTCTGCAAAAGTTGAAACCGAAACCATCATGTTCACTCCTATCTGAGCATGTCCTTTTATAACATATGAAGGACTGGACTTACTGGTGAAAAAGAATGACAGTGGCACTCTTATCGGTTATAATTTTGGAAAAGAAAGGATGATGTTTTTGACTGTTTATAAACCACTCGAAGCTTCGACTACTCTCCGTTTTTATCGAGCAATCCACAGTCGCACCGAATTACCTCCAGAATCTGCGTACTATCTTCAATCTTTACAAAAAGGCTATAATGGTGAGAAGAATTGGGCCACCTATCTGAATGAACTCCCGAAGAACATCCCGATTCTATATGATCTTCAATTTGAAGTGAACCAATCTACTATTCAAATTGATGCCCTCTGTATTCTCCAAAACAAACTAGTACTTTTTGAAGTAAAAAACTTCCAAGGAAATTTTTCAGTAAATGGAGATAAGTGGTATAGTCCCTCTCACAAAGAAATGAAGAATCCCCTCAACCAGATCAAACGTGCCGAACCCTTATTCCATCAATTCTTAAAAAAGTACCAACTTAACATGCCGTTTGACTATTACCTTATTTTCGTCCACCCTACTTTTATCCTCTACGGTGCCTCTCATCAAGAACAACTCATTCTTCCAGGACAAATCCCTGAATTCTCGGATGGTCTCAAACAACAAACCTTTTCACCCCAACGGATGCACACAAAAATCATTGATACCTTATTAACAAATCACATAAACAATATCCACTTGCTCCATAAACCTGAATATCACTTTGATCAGATGGCGAAAGGGCTATTTTGCGGGGTTTGTGGAGGGAAGATGAAAAGAAAACATAAAAAGACATTTTCCTGCATGAAATGTCATCACTCTGCTACAGTCAACGATACTGTCTTAAACAATATTCAAGATTATATGGCACTTTTTCCAGAACGTAAGGTAACTACGGCTAATATTTTTGACTGGATTGATGAAGAGGTTAGTAAGAGATTCATTAACTATTTCATGCTTAACAAATTTGAAAGTCATGGCTTAGGAAAATCTACTTATTATAAACAAAACAAATATTGACTGTAACTTAGGATCTAAGAGGAAAAACCATTTGTTACGATTACGCATCTACCTTTTTGATATCTTACACGCGCGCAATTCCCGTTTTCTTTCCTTTCCCTTTTGCGCGTATCCACCATTTACGCGCATTTCTCGGCTTCTTTTCTTTCTCTTTTGCGCGTATCTGCCTATTGCGCGCAATTCCGGTTTTCTTTCCTTTCCCTTTTGCGCGTATCTGCCTTTTACG